>CAZXOH010000010.1:0-13232 GCA_964642345.1 uncultured Muribaculaceae bacterium
GAAAAATCAATAATTCAAGAATGTATGAAGCAGAACAAAAAGGTTTAGTTAATGGAATTGAAAAAACAGCAACCAATTTAAAAAATTTGGGTATAGATATAGAAACAATATCAAAAGCAACCGGTTTATCGAAAGAACAAATAGAAAAATTATAAATTTTTTAAAAACAGAATTTTATTCTGTTTTTTATTATATAATTAATTATGAAAAAAATAAAACTAAAAAAAAGAAAACACTACAATTTTATAATTTTATTAATTGTAATGATTATAATTACATTATTTATTGTATTTAATTTTATAGGAAAAAAGTTAACTCCAATTATAATGAATTATGCTGAAAAACAGGCAAAAAAAATAGCAGTTTTAGTAATTGGAAATGCAATCGATAATGAGTTGAGTGAAAAATTTAAGAGTGATAATTTATTTACAACTGATGGAAATGAAACAAATTATAATACATATGAGATAAATAATATTTTAAAAGAAGTTAGTATAAATGTAAAAGAATATTTAAGAAAATTAGAAAAAGGTGAATTGGGAGATATTGGATTATCTGATAATGAAAATATTAATGTTAATTCGGAAAAATTGAAAAATGGTATACTTTATCAAGTACCATCTGGAATTATATTTAACAATGGATTACTCGCTAATTTAGGTCCAAAAATACCAGTTAAATTGAGTTTAATTGGTGATATTACAACTGAGATTGTAACAGATATAAAAGAATATGGAATTAATAATGCTGTAATCGAATTAGGAATAAAAATTATAGCAGAAGAACAAGTAATATTACCATTTGATACAAAACAAATTCAAGTAGAAACAGTAGTACCTGTGTCAATTAAAATTATAAATGGAACAGTCCCAGGATATTATTTTAATTCAAATACACTTTCTTCAAATTGAAAAATATGTTATAATTCTTGTAGGTGATATAATGAAAATGGTTGTTATAAATGATATTAAATATAACTTAATTACAAATTATAAAGATGGCTTTGATCAAGAAGAAGTTTCAAATAAATTAACTGATTACTTTTATGATTATGATTATGTACTAGGAGATTGGTCTTATGGTAAACTAAGACTAAAAGGTTTTTGTAAAAAAGAAAATAAATTGTATAAAGAAATAAATGATTTTGAAAAGAAAAAAGATTATTTAAGAAATAATTGTGCTTATGATTGTAAATATTTTATTTTAGAAAAAGAATAAAATTTGTATATATAAAAAATACTTTTTTATATAATAGTATGTATTAAATAAGTATAAATTATATTTTTTTAAATAGTAATTAATATACTGAATTTATAGAAAGAACTTTATCATAAAAAATTCTTTTTTTTTTACCTGTAAAATGTTATAATTAATAAGGATAGGAGGTTATAAAATGGAATTAAATGAACTTTATAACACATATTTAAATTATTCTAATAGAATTAAAGAATTATGGAGGGCTCTTTGAACCAGACAAGAAAAAAAATAGAATAAAGGAATTAGAAAATAAAATAAATGAACCTAATTTTTGGAATAATAAAAGAACAAGTGAAAAAATTATAAATGAATTGAACAATTTAAAAAATAAATTGGAAAAAGTTGAATCTTTAAAACAAAAAATAGATGATAACTTTGAAATAATAAAAGAATTAAAAGATTCTAATGATGAAGAATTAAAATCATTAATTGAAAATGCTGCTAATGAAATAAATGAAAACATTCAAGATTTAGAAATTGAAATATTATTAAATGGACCATATGATAAGTTAGATGCAGTATTAGAATTACATTCTGGAGCAGGTGGAACAGAAGCTTGTGATTGGGTTAACATGCTATATAGAATGTATGATAGATGGTGCAACAAAAAAAAATATAAAGTAGATGTTATTGATTGCGAATATGGTGAAGAAGCCGGAATTAAAAGTATAACATTAATAATAAAAGGAATTAATGCTTATGGATATTTAAAAAATGAAAAAGGAGTTCATCGACTTGTTAGAATATCGCCATTTGATTCTAATTCAAGAAGACATACTTCATTTGCTTCAGTTGATGTAACTCCATTATTTGAAAAAGAAAATATTGACATTGAAATAAATGAGGCAGATTTAAGAATAGATGTATACAGAAGTAGTGGTAAAGGTGGACAAGGCGTAAATACTACAGATTCAGCAGTTAGAATAACTCACCTTCCTACTAAAATAGTAGTCACTTGTCAAAATGAAAGAAGTCAAATTCAAAACAAAGAAACTGCTATGGAAGTGTTAAAAAATAAACTATATAACTTAGAACTTGAAAAAAGAAATAAAGAGTTAATGGATATAAAAGGCAATTTATCAGATATTAATTTTGGATCACAAATCAGAAGTTATGTAATGCATCCATATTCATTAGTAAAAGACCATAGAACAAATACTGAAGAAACAAATGTGTTAAAAGTATTAGATGGTGATATTGATAAATTTATAAATGATAATTTGAAAGGAAAAATAAAATGAGTATTTTTAGTAAAAAAGAAAAAATAGATGGAATAATAGAAAAAATATATAATAAAAACAAAATCAAAAGATATTTTACATTATTTATTGGATGTTTGTTAGTTTCAATTGCTTTTAATGTATTTTTCTTACCACGTAGCATTGTCTATGGTGGTGTATCTGGTATAGCAATTGTTGTAAATAAATTATTTGGAACAGATACATCTTTATTTGTATTTATAGTTTCAATGTTATTATTAATAGTTAGCTATTTTACATTAGGCTGGGAAAAAACAAAAGGTTCAATAGCTGGGTCAATAATGTATCCAGTATGTATTAAATTGACAGCTCATTTAGGCGAATATATAAATTTTAATATAGATAATATGTTTTTAATAGTTGTATTTGGCGCTGTAATTGCAGGACTTGGATCTGGTACAAACTTTAAATCAGGATTTTCAACAGGTGGTACTGATATAATAAATCAAATAATTGCAAAATATGGAAAAGTATCTATTGGAAAGTCAATGTTGATGTCAGATGGTGTTATAGTAATAGTAGCAGGATTTTTTCTAAGCAATAATGTTTATGCTTGGGAAAACGTAATGTATGCTGTAATTGTATTATACATAATAAGTTTAATGGCAGATAAAGTAATATTAGGAATATCTCAATGTAAAGCATTTTATATTGTTACTGAACATGAAACATCTGTAAAAAAATTTATAATGGAACATTTGAGTCAAGGAGTTACTGTATTAGATGGTCGTGGTGGTTATACTGGAAATCATCAAAAAGTAATAATGTGCATTATACCAACAAAAGATTATTTTTTAGCAAAAGAAGGGATCTTAGGAATAGATCCAAAAGCATTTTTCTTAGTAACAGATGCTTATGAAGTGTCTGGAGGAAGTTTGAGGCGATAATATGAATTTGATTGAAATAAGAAATGTAAAAAAAACATATAAGACAGGTGTAACAGCTATATATGATATGAACTTAAATATTGAAAAAGGTGACTTTGTATTTATAATTGGTTCTACTGGTTGTGGTAAATCAACATTAATAAAAATGTTGTATCGTGAAGAAAAACCAACTAGTGGTAAAATAAATATAGGGGGATTAGATGTAGGAAAACTTAAAAATAGCAAAGTTTATAAATTAAGAAGAAAAATAGGAGTTGTATTTCAAGATTATAAATTACTTTCAAAATCAACAGTATATGAAAATGTAGCTTTTGCTTTGGAAGTTTTAGGTCAACCTAAATCTGAAATTTATTCTAAAGTACTAAAAGCATTAGAATTAGTTGGATTAAAACATAAAGCAAATAATTATCCACATCAATTATCAGGTGGTGAACAACAAAGAGTTGCAATAGCGCGTTCAATTGTAAATGGACCAAAATTACTTATTTGTGATGAACCAACAGGAAACCTAGATGAAATAACAAGTATGGAAATTATGAAAGTATTAGAAGAAATCAATAAGATGGGTACAACTATAATTATGGTAACTCACGATACAGAAATAGTAAACAAATTAAAGAAAAGAACAATTTTATTAGATACTGGAAGAATATTAAGAGATTTTGAGAAAGGAACTTATAACCATGAGAGCATTAAGAATAATAAATAGAAGTATAAGAGATTCTTTTAAAGGTGTATTTAGAAATTTTTCACTTTCTTTAGCGTCTATTTCTTGTATTACTATTACTTTACTTGTAGTTGCTATTTCAATAATTCTTTCATATAATGTTAATAATTTTACTACCTTAGTTGAAAAAGATGTTACGATAGTAGCATTTCTGGATGTTGACGTTGATGATGATGGAAGAGAAAAAGTATTGTCAGAAATAAAAAAAATAGACAATATAGAATCAGTAACATTTGAATCTAAAACAAAAATATCTGAAGAAATGATGGAATCATCAGAAGTATTTAAAAATATTATGCAAAATTGGACTACAGAAGAAAATCCTTTACAAGATACTTATACAATAAAAGTAAAAGATATTGAAAAAATAGGAGATACAGCTAAAAAAATTGGCGAATTGGATAAAGTAAGTGTTGTTAAATATGGTGAAGGTATGGTTGAACAACTAATTTCTGTATTTGATATTGTTAAAAATATTTCGATTGGTATGGTTATTGCCTTAATAATTGTTACAGCATTCTTAATCGCTAATACAATAAAAATTACAATTTATTCAAGAAAAAGGGAAATTGAAATTATGAGATTAGTTGGTGCATCAAATATAAATATTAAAATACCATTTATATTTGAAGGATTCTTTTTAGGACTATTTGGATCAATAATACCAGTATTATTAACAATTTATGCTTATGCTACCTTATATGAAAAATTTAATGGTCAATTATTTTCACCATTTATCAAATTAATAGAACCAACACCATTTGTTTATTTAGTTTCAGGATTATTAATTATAATAGGTGTTATAGTTGGTATGATAGGAAGTTTAAAAGCAGTTAAAAAATATCTAAAAATATAAGGAGGGTATATGTTAGAACAAATTAAACAAATATTAATTGAAAAATATGATTCAAAAATAGCTGAATATGAAAGTTTAAAAGCTCAAGTTATTAAATTTGAAGATAAAATAGAAGCAGATAATGCTGAAGAAATATATAAAGAAGATTTAAAAAATTTGAAAAAAGCAAAACTAAAAAAGAAAAGTGAAGAATATAAATCTAAATTAAAAGAAATTGAATTAAAGTATGAACAATCATTAATAGAATTTAAGAAATTATATGATGAATATATTGATTTAAAAAATGCAATGGCAAAGATAGATATATATGGTTTTCAAAGAAAAAAAATAAGAGTTGAAGGTGCTGAAAACTTAAAAGATTTAAAACTTGATGAAGAAAAAGCAACTAAGATTATTAGTGGCGAAATTGATGATATTATGTAAGAATTGGAATTTCCAGTTCTTTTATTTTACAAAAAAAAGTAGATTTTCTACTTATAAAAATATAATTACTAATAATCCAACAATTAAACAATAATAAACAAATCCACTTAATTTACCTTCATTAACAATTTTTCTAAACCATTTAATACATATAGCAGTAAAGATAAAAGCAATAATAGTAGCTACTAAATAATATAACCATAAAGTAGAACTAATATTAATAGAAAACAAATCTTTTAATTCAACTAATGTAGCTGCTATACTAATTGGTATATATAGCATAAAAGAATATTTAAAAGCTGTATCTCTTTTTAATCCAGTTGTCATACCACCAACTATTGTTGAACCACTTCTACTAATACCTGGAAAAACTCCTAATACTTGAAATAAACCAACAGTTAAAGCATCTTTAATTTTCATATCATCTTTATCTTTTGTACCTTTAAAGTCTTTGATAATAAATAGCATTAAAGCTGTAATTAATAAAGATAATCCAACAATTTTGACATTATTTTCTATTAATGAAAATATATTGAATTTTTTTACTAATAACCCAATAATACCAGCGGGAATACATCCTAAAACAATTAACCAACAATAATTATAATCAGATTTATATTTAGAATCTTTTGTTTTTAAAAATTTAAAAAAATTATTTAGTAATTCAATAATATCTTTCCAAAATATAATTACTACAGCAAGTAAACTTCCAGCATTTGTAATAATTGCTAAAGTATCAAAGTCTATATCAACATTTAATAAAGTTTTAAAAATAAGTAGATGTCCACTTGAAGATATAGGTAAGGCTTCTGTAACCCCTTGAATAAATCCTAAAAAAATATATTTTAATAACATATAATCACCTATCTAATTATATAATAAAAATAAAAAAAAATAAATAAAAATAAAAATTTGAAATAAAATTAAATAGGTGGTATTTGTGCTCTTTCGAATATTTATTTTTTTATTAGGATATGCCTTAACTATAATTGGATTAATATATGTAATAAGTTATTTAAATTTGATTGTAGTAGGGTATAATTTTTTTGAATATGTAAATTTTATATTTAGAAGAATTGAATGTTTATATACCTTGTTAGGTTTAATACTAATTTTTCTTTCAATTTATTTACCAGGAGGAAATTATGAACTACATTTATGATTTATTATTAAACTTTAATGAAAATTTTTATGAATTTTATGATTGGAATAAAACAGATAATATAAAGCATATAAAAAAAATTCCAATATTTAAAATTGATTCTAAAGCAATGAAACAATTGAAAACAAAAAAAATTGTATTTGAAAAAGCTTTTTTAGAGAAAATACATAATAAAACTGAAGAATTTATATCGAGAAAAAATAAATATATTGATGCCTGTCTATTTACAGATGGTACTATAGTAATGGGAGTAAATATAGGAAAAAAAATAACCTATAGCAAGTTATTATTAGATGAAGAATTTGAAGTAACAAATATGAGTTTACATATGAAAGAAATAAAAATACCATTTAAAATAATTGGAATAAAAAATCAAGAAGAATTTAAAACAAGAAAAGAAATAGAACAAATTAATATTGCTAAAAAAAATCTAAAAAATATTTTAGCTGAAAATAATCCAGAAAAATTAAAATATTTATATTATGAATGTTTTGATAAAAAAAATAATTCAATTGAAGAAATAATAAAAGAATTAAATAAAACAATAGAAAATAAAAATATAATTAATAAAATAAATGATTTTATTAATATAAAAAATGTATAAAAAAACATAATTATAACAGAATATTAATGAGGAGGAAAATATGAAAAAATTTATTATACTGTGGTTTTTACCATTTTTATTAGTAGGTTGTGGTAAAATGATGAATACACCAACTAAAAAAGTAGAAATGTTTTTTGCAAATTACCAATCGTTAGATGATAGCGTTATTGAACAATTAAATGATGTTGCTAACGAAGAAGAACTATTCAATTCAACTCAAAAAAAAGAATATGTTGACATAATGAAAAAACATTATCAAGACTTAAAATATGAAATAAAAGATGAAATAATAGATGGTGATACAGCAACTGTAACAGTTGAAATAGAGGTTAATGATTATTCTAAAACATTAAAAGATGCAGAAAATTATTTAAATGAACATAAAGAAGAATTTAATAATGATAAAAACGAATATGATGAATCATTATTTACTAGTTATCGTTTAGAACAATTAAAAAATTCAACTGATAAAGTTAAATATACATTAAATATATATTTAACTAAAGTTGATAATGAATGGAAAATGGATGATTTAAGTGAAACTGATAGGATGAAAATTAATGGATTATATGATTATTAAAACGTATCTAATTGATACGTTTTATCTATAATATGGATTGTAATATGGATATGAACAATAAGGACCGTAGCAAGGTCTATATGTATTACCATTATAGAAAGCAGGCGCTAATAAGCCACCAGTAATACCACCTAAAACAAATGGTCCTAAAAAGCCACCAACAAATCTATTACTATTTTGATATGGCATATTTGGATAATATCTGTACATAATAAATCCCCTTTCATAATATATTATGACAAAAAAGGGATAATGTGAGAAATCTAAGTTAGTAAAAAAAATTATTATTTTAAATAGTTTTAATTAACTATTTTTTTCATATACTTGATTAGGTGATATGATGAAGAAACTCTTTAATACTATAGGAATAATTGGACTAGTAATAATAAGTTTTGTTTATACAGAAAAAACAGTAATGGTAGTTAGAGAATATGATGAAATAATGATTAAAATAAAAGAACAAAATAATATTCCTGCATATAATAGTAAAATTGATAATGATACAATTATACCTGGAATTTTAGAAAAAAAAGTAAACATCAATGAAAGTTATAAAAAAATGAAACAAAATGGTGTTTATAATGAAAATCTATTAGTATATGAGAAGATTGATAATAAAGGTTCGTTAAAAAATAATTATGATAAATATATAATAAGTGGAAATAAAACAAAAAATATGGTTAGCTTAATATTTGTATTAGAAGGTAATACTGATATAGAAGAAATAAAAAAAATAATTGAATCCAATGAAATAAAAGTAACTTTTGCTATTAACAATATTTGGTTAGAAAAAAATAGTGATTTGTTATTATCTTTAGCACAAAAAAATCATAATTTTATAATTAGAAATAAAAATAAACATTTAAATTCAGTTATTAAAGATGTTTTAAAGCAAAAAAATTACTGTTTTGTATCAGATAAGAATGAAGAATTTTTAAAAAGTTGCGTTAAAAAAAAGATGAATACTATTTTATCTAATATTATTGATAATAACTATCTATATGAAACAAAAAAAATTTTAAATAGTGGTTCTTTAATAAGTTATAAAATAAATAATAATTTAATTGATAATTTAGATATGATAATTAAATATATAAAAAATAAAGGATTTACAATCACTAATATCGTTGAACATTTAGAAGAATAATGATAATATAATAATGGTGATTTTATGAAAAAACCTGAGTTGTTAGCGCCAGCGGGTAATATGGAATGTTTAATTGCCGCAATTCAAGCTGGATGTGATGCTGTATATATTGGTGGTACAATGTTTGGTGCAAGAAGTTATGCTGGAAACTTTAATGAAGAAGAAATAATTGAAGCAATTGAATATGCCCATTTATATGGTGTAAAAATATATGTAACAGTTAATACTTTAGTCTATGATAAAGAAGTAAATGAATTTATGAATTATATTGATTTTCTTCATAAAAACAATGTTGATGCTATTATAATTCAAGATTTAGGAATGATGGATTTAGTTAGAAAAACATATCCTAATTTAGAAATACATGCTTCTACTCAAATGCATATTCATAACTTAGAAGGTGTTAAATTTGCTAATGATATGGGAATAAAAAGAGTAGTTTTAGCTAGAGAAACAGATATTGAAACAATTTCTAATATTAAAAAAAATACTAAAATTGAATTAGAAATATTTATTCATGGTGCCTTATGTATAAGTTATTCTGGTGAATGTTTAATGAGTTATTTTTTAACTGGTAGAAGTGGTAATAGAGGAACTTGTAGTCAACCTTGCAGAATGAAATATGATTTATATAGTGACCATAAATTGAATAAAGATAAGTATTTATTAAGTACTAAAGATTTAAATACTATTTTAAATATTGGTGAACTTATTGAAATAGGAGTAGATAGTTTAAAAATAGAAGGAAGAATGAAAAGACCAGAATATGTTTATCTAATTACTAATTTATATCGTAAAGCTATAGATAATTATTTGAAATATAAAGAAACAAAAATAACAAATACTGATATAAAAGAAATGAAGAAAATATTTAATCGAGAATTTACTAAAGGTTTTATTTTTAATGAAAATAATGATAATTTTACTAATGAATTTAGACCTAATCATATGGGTATTAAGATAGGTTCTGTTATTGAAGTTGGAAAAAAAATCAAAATAAAATTAATTGATGATTTAAATCAAGGTGATGGAATTAGATTTATTGGTAAAAATGAAGATGGTGGAATCGTTAATAAAATGTACAAAAAAGGTAAATTGGTTAATTGCGCTACAACAAATGAAATAATAGAGTTAGATAATAATTATGATGTTAAAATAAATGATGTTGTTTTAAAAACAACAGATATAAAACAATTGAATGAAATTAATAATAAAATAAAATCAAAATTAAGAAAAGTAAAAATAAATTGTTTAATTGAATTATATATAAATAAACCATTAAAACTTATTTTCAATGATGGAATAAATGAAGTTAAAATAATTGGTGAATTAGTTCAAGAATCTAATAAGATAAATATGAAAAATGAAGATATAATGAAACAAATAAATAAATTAGGAGATACTATTTATACAATAGATGAATTTGACATTAAACGAGATAAAAATATTTTTGTTAGAATTTCTGATCTAAATGATTTAAGAAGAAAAGCGGTATTAGAATTAAATAAAAAAAGAATATATAAAATTAAGTATTTTAAAAAAAATTATTCTATTAGTACAACTGAATATATAGAAAAACCAGGATTTTCATATTTAATAAACAAAAAAGAAAATATTAAAAATTATAAATACATTTATACAGAAAATAAAGAATTAATTGGTGATAAAATTATTTATAAATTACCTAGGGTTATAAAAAATATTCCTATTGGGAATTATTTAAATAGTGAAATAGGTAGTGTTTATTTAAATAAAGGTTTATCTGATTTTTCTTTAAATATAGTTAATTCATATGGAGTTGCTTTTTTAAATAGTTTAGGAGTTAAAAGAGTTACTTTATCTTATGAAATGAAATATGATGATATTAAATTATTAATTAATAATTATAAAAAAAGATATAATCAAAATCCTAATTTAGAAGTTATTATATCTAGTTATCCAGAAGTAATGATTACAAAATATGATATATTAAAAAAATACAATATTGATAGTGGTTATTTAAAAGACATAAATAATAAGAAATTTAAATTAATTAGAAAAGATAATTTAATTCATATTAAAAATTATGAAAAAATAGAACTTGATTCTAATAAGTTATTTGAAATAGGTGTTAATACATTAAGAATAGAGATAGATTAAAACTTTACTAAATAAAAAAAATAATGTAAAATATAAATTGTTGGAGGCATAAAATATGGGAAGAGCTTATGAAGTAAGAAAAGCAAGTATACAAAAAACAGGAGCTGCAAGAGGTAAAATTTATACAATGTATGCTAAAGAAATATATCAAGCAGCAAAAAATGGTGGCGTAGAACCATCTAGTAATGCAACATTAAAAAGATTATTAGAGCGTGCAAAAAAAGAACAAGTTCCAAGTGATATTATTAAAAGAGCAATTGATAAAGTAAATAGTGGAGTAGATGAAAATTATCAACAAACTGTATATGAAATGTTTGGCCCTGCTGGATCAACATTGGTAATAGAATGTTTAACAGATAACTTAAATAGAACTGTTAGTGAACTTAGAGCTGTAGTAAATAAATGTCATATAAAAATGGGTGCAATGGGTAGTGTTTTATTTAATTATGATCATTTATGCGTAGTAGGTTTTAAAGGATTAACAGAAGAAGAAACAATGGAAGCATTGATTGAAAATGGTGCAGATTTTATTGATTTGGAAAATGATGATAATAGTATTATTGTTTATGGTAATCCACAAGATTTATATCAAATAAAAGAAGCTATTTCAACTAAATTACCTAATATTGAATTTGATATTGATGAAATAACATATATTGCTAAAGAAAAAATAAATATAACAGGTGATGATTTAGTTATTTTTGAGAGAGTATTATCAATGCTAGATGATGTTGAAGATGTTCAAAATGTATATCACAATGTAAATTTATAAAAGATAAAAATTGACTAAATATAAATAAAGTATTATTATATACATATAGATGTGTTGACGGATTGGAAACCCTGAGCAATATAAAAAAAGCTGATTCTTCTAGAATAAGTAAGGTGGAACCGCGGGTTAAACTCGTCCTTACAAATTCTAGAAGTTTTTTGAAATTTGGGAGGTATTATGAATGTATTAATATTGTCTTCTTCGAGAGAAGAAATTGCTCCATATTATAAAAGTATAGCTAGAAGTATATCAAGTTTTTTAGCAAGGTCAGAATGTGATTTGGTTTTTGGAGCATCGTCATCTTCAATGATGGGAATTTGTTATGATGAATTTATCAAAAATAATAGAAATATTTACTCATTTACAACAAAAAAATATGTAGAAGATTTAAAAAAATTAGATAAAAGTAAACATTATATAAGAGAAACAACATTTGATTTAAAAAAAGATATGTTTTTTAATAGTGATTTTATTGTTTGTTTACCAGGTGGTATTGGAACAATGTCTGAATTATTAGCTTATATAGAAGAAAAAAGATCAAATGATTGTGATAAACCAATATTAATTTATGATGAAGATAATTTTTATGGTAAGACAATTGAATCATTAAGAGAGTTAGTAAATGAAGAATTCGCTTCAGAAAATATATTTGATATGTTTAAAATAACTAAAAATCCAAATGATTTTGAAAAAGAATTTAATATAATAAGAAATAATTTAAATAAAGAAAGAGTGAGATAATGGAAAAATTAACAATGGAAAAATTAGTAAATATATGTAAACAATATGGTTTTATATTTCAAGGAAGTGAAATATATGGTGGTTTAGCGAATACTTGGGATTATGGTCCACTTGGTGCGGAGTTAAAAAATAATATTAAAAAAGCATGGTTAAAGAAATTTATTCAAGAAGATCCTAATAATGTAGGTTTAGATAGTGCGATATTAATGAATCCTAAAACATGGGAAGCAAGTGGTCATATAAGTACTTTTTCAGATCCATTAATTGATTGTAAAAATTGTAAAACAAGACATAGAGCAGATAAATTAGTAGAGGATTCTGGTGTTGAAGCAGGTTCAATGACTGATGAAGAATTAATGAAATATATTTATGAACATAATATTGTTTGTCCAAATTGTGGCAAATTAGATTATACAGATATTAGAAAATTTAATTTAATGTTTAAAACTTTTCAAGGCGTTACTGAAGATTCAAAAAGTACAATTTATTTAAGACCTGAAACAGCACAAGGTATATTTGCAGATTTTTTAAATGTTCAAAGAAGTATGCGTTTAAAAGTTCCTTTTGGAATTGGTCAAGCAGGAAAAAGCTTTAGAAATGAAATAACACCTGGTAATTTTATTTTTAGAGTAAGAGAATTTGAACAAATGGAATTAGAATTTTTCTGTAAACCTGGTA
>CAZXOH010000011.1:0-12995 GCA_964642345.1 uncultured Muribaculaceae bacterium
TATTTAAATTAGAACAAGACCAAAAACAAGACCAATAAAAATAAAAAACGTTGAATTTCAACGGTTATTTTCAATATGGTGGAGAATAAGGGATTCGAACCCTTGACCTCCACGGTGCAAACGTGGCGCTCTAGCCAACTGAGCTAATTCCCCATAACAACAAAAAAATTATAGCATACCTATCTTTTGTTGTCAATATGATTTTCTTCATTTTTTTCAACAAATAAATCATATTTTTTTCTAATATTAATGTACCCTTTTTTATATTCTACATATCCTTTATCATTTTTTCCATATAGTTTTCCATCAGATATATTATATGCTATACTGCCTTCAGCATTATCTATACCATATGCAGCATCGATATATGATGCATAAAATGTAATTTTGTCCTTCAAATCAGAAAAAAATGCACTTACTTTTTCCACATCTGAATCTGGACCCAAAAAAACATCAATCTCTGAAATATTATCAATTTGTAAAAGTTTATTTAATTCTTTATTTTCCCTATCAAGATTATCCATATGAAGCATACCAACTTGATTACCAATTACTAATATTGCAATACAATTATGAAGAGACTCAGTAAATAATACTTTTTTATCTGTTTCTATCTCAGCAGAATTAATTCCAGCCATAATCTCTTTTTCAGTTAAATTAACGTTTTTCCCTTCAAAAAAATTACCGTAGTTATTACTTTTTATATATTCTTTTAAAAGCATATTAGTCACCATTTACATTATATCAAAATTTATAGAAAAAAACATTAATTTTTTAATTTTATGTATACACTTTTTCACACACCCTAAATTACTTTTTGAATATAATAAATTGAAAAGGAGGGAAATTTTTGAAAAAAATTATTTTTTTTATAATATGTTTAATATTTATATGTATTATTACAACATCAATATATTTTAAACCAAAAAGTGAATTAAAAAAAGTAAAAGTTGCAGAAGTAACGCATTCTATTTTTTATGCTCCACAATATGTAGCACATTCATTAGGATATTTTAAAGATGAAGGATTAGATGTAGAAATTATTTTAACAGCAGGTGCAGACAAAGTGACATCAGCTGTATTGTCTGGAGATGTAAATATTGGATTTTGTGGAAGCGAAGCTACTATTTATGTATACAATAATGGTGAAGAAGATTATTTAATTAATTTTGCAGGATTAACAAAAAAAGATGGAAGTTTCTTAGTTTCTAGAGAAAATATTAAAAGATTTAAAATTAAAGATTTAAAAGGAAAACATATAATTGCTGGACGTAAAGGTGGAATGCCTGCTATGACACTTGAATATGCAATAAATCAATCTGGAATAAAAACTAATGAAATGAATTTTGATACAAGTTATGATTTTTCTGCAATATCAGGAGCATTTATAGGTGGAAATGGAGATTTTGTTGCACTATTTGAACCTACAGCTTCTGCATTAGTTAATCAAGGCTACGGTTATATAGTAGCATCTATAGGTGAATTAGGAGGCATTGTTCCATATACAACTTACAATGCCAAAAAAAGTTATATTGAAAACAATGAAGACATAATAAAAGGATTTACAAAAGCAATTAATAGAGGACTTGAGTATGTTCATAATCATAGTGCTAAAGAAATTGCTACTAATATTGCTTCATATTTTCCAGACACATCAATCAATGATTTAGAAAAATTAGTTCAAAATTATATTGATATTGATTCTTGGTTTAATACAACTGAAATTACAGAAGAAAATTTCAATCATATTCAAGAAATTATTGATAATGCTGGAGAATTAAATAAAGACGCACCTTATGATAAACTAGTAAAAAATTACTAATATGAAATTATTAGAAATCAAAAATATAAGAAAAAAATATCATACAAAAAATGAAGAAATTCTTGCTGTTGATAATTTTTCATTTCAATTAGAACAAGGTGAATTTATTTCTATTGTAGGTCCAAGTGGCTGTGGAAAAAGTACTATCCTTTCAATATTATCAGGATTAATAGATGATTATGAAGGTGAAATTAAAACCAATAATATTAAAATGGGATATATGTTACAACAAGATAGCTTATTTGAATTTAGAACAATTTTAAAAAATTGTTTATTAGGGTTAGAAATAGAAAAAAATTTAACAAAAGATAATAAAAATTATGTTTTAGATTTAATAAATAATTATGGATTAAAAGATTTTATTAATAGTTATCCAGCTAATTTATCGGGTGGTATGAGGCAAAGAGTAGCACTTATCAGAACTCTTGCTACAAAACCTGATATTTTGCTTTTAGATGAACCATTTAGTGCATTAGACTATCAAACAAGACTAGCTGTTTCTGATGATGTATATCGAATTTTAAAAAGAGAAGGAAAAACAGCTATAATGGTGACTCATGATTTAGCAGAAGCCATTTCAATGTCTGACAAAATAATAGTATTATCAAAAAGACCATGCATAATTAAAAATATTTATGAAATTAAATTAAATAATAAAAGTACTCCAATCGTAAATAGAAAAGATTCAAAATTTTCATATTATTATGATTTAATATGGAAGGATATTGATTATTATGTTTAGTAAGGAACATAAATTATATTTAAAAAAAATTAAAAAGAAAAAATTTTTTATTCGTTTTATTCAATTATTAATATTAATTATTTTTATAATTATATGGCAATTATCAACTGATTTTAAATTGATTAATACATTTATTAGTTCTAGTCCTAAAATGGTTATAAATACGCTTATTTCACTTCATAAAACTGATTTATATAAACATATATTTATAACTGTATATGAAACTATAATTAGTTTTAGTTTAGGGACAATTTTGGGTTTTCTAGTAGCAAGTATTCTTTGGTGGAATGAAACACTAAAAAAAATAATTGATCCTTATTTAACTATTATAAATAGTTTACCTAAAGTGGCATTGGGACCAATAATAATTATTTGGTTTGGTGCTGGAATAAAATCAATAATAATTATGAGTTTATTAATTTCCGTAATTATTACTATAATCAATTGCTCAACTAGTTTTGATGAAACGGATTCTAATAAAATAAAATTAATGAAAATACTTAAAGCAACTAAATTACAAACTTTTACTAAATTAGTAGTACCTAGTTCAATAAATAATATAATTAGTTCATTAAAAATTAATATTAGTATGTCATTAATCGGAGTAATTATGGGAGAATTTCTAGTTTCAAAAGAAGGCTTGGGTTATTTAATAATGTATGGATCACAAGTATTTAATTTAAATTTAGTTGTAACAGGAATAATACTTCTTTGCATTATATCCACTTTTATGTACTACATTGTTTTATATATTGAAAAAAAGTTAGTTAAAAATTAAACTAGCTTTTTTAGTATTTTTTTAAAATAGTTTTATAGTGTTAAAAAGTGTAAAATTACAGATTTTTAATATTTTGAATATTGACGTGAGCATGTATTTTATGATACATTTAAGGTCCGCGGCAATAAATAAACATAAAAAAGGAAGTGCATCAATTTGATAATAAAATTATATATTATAATTACATTATTATGTTTAACAATTAAAATAATTAATGACCTAACAATATTAAATAATATCACTATTTTAGGATATAGATATGATGATTATAAAAAAGTATTACATAAAAATTTTTTAATTTTAATGCTTTCATTTATTCCATTTATAAGAATTATATTTGTCTTTTATGAATTTAATAATTTTATATTTTTAAATGAGTATATCAATAATTTAATTAATAATGATTGTATGATTATACCATTAACTAAAGAAGAAATTAAAAATATTAATTCATTATTATCAATAATAAAAATTAATTTAAAAAATAATCTATTACCTGACAAATTAATGTTATTCTCTGAAAATTTTGAAGAAAATATAATATATTATACAATTATAAATAATAAAATAGTTATCATATCATCTAAAGGTCCAATTTCTAATAAATCAAAAAGATTTCAATATAAAAAATTATATGAAGAATTAAAAAAAATACCAATATTAATAAATAGTACAGGTATTAAACAATATGAAATGGTTTATAATAATAATTCATTAATTTTAACTAAACATAAATTAGTTAATTCAATTTTATAATTTAAATAAATAATTTTTTTAAATTATCTAAAATATATTCTTTAATTTTTGTCATTGTAATTAATAAATATTCATAGCGATTTATGTACATAAAAATTTCAAAAAAAACATCTTTATTATAATATTTAGGGTCAATTTTTTGACTCACTTTTATTATATTAAAAAAGACTACTAATATAGTCTAATTAACTCTAACTTTTTCTCCATCATATAAATATTCTTTATTTTTTATAAGAATTGTTCCAGATGACACTTTTCCATTTTCATCTATATATAGTACCATTCCATCTGGTTTTTTACCATCATATGCTGCATATTCTACATTTTCAATAATGTTTGGAATCTCATAGCCTTCTATTTCATTTTTATTTTTTGAAATAGATTTTTCAACTTCACTAATATATGATTCAACTAACTTAATATTTTCACCATCATTAAATAAGATATCAAATGAGATGTTGTAATCTTTTTCTTTATAAATATAAACACCAAATAATGTTATTCCAATTAATACTATACTAAATATCCCATAAATAAATGATGTTTTATCTTCTTTTTTCATTTGATGTTTCATTCTTATTATATTGTGCATATAGTTAAAGAAGATTGCTAAAATAATTAATGAAAGAGCAATTAATATTAAAAATACTACAAAAGTTGTTCCAACAAATAAATTATAAGCAAGTTTAATCAGTAAATATGGTAATGCTATAAAAAATAATATTAAAAAAGTTGTTTCATTTATTTTTGAAGCTAAAGGTACTTGTTTTTTGAAAGTTTTATCTGTTGCAATTAACAATGTAGCAATAGATGAAACTGAACTTATTACTATAAATATTAATTCAGCGTTATTTTCTAAATTAAATATATTACTTAATAAATATCTAAAGCCAAGACATATTGTTCCAAATACTATTCCAAATAATAAACAATTTAAAAAGAATTTTAAAAATAATTTTTTACTACTTACGTAATTAATATCAATTTTTTCATCTTCTAATAAATCATTTTCACTATTAAATTGATCCATATCCAAATCAGGTAAACCATTATCCAAATTATTTGAAATTTCAGGAATTGAATTTTCTTCATTAGTATTTATTTCATTTTGAAAAAGTTCTACTTTCGGTAAATCTAATTCTTCTTGTTTTAACAATGTTTCACTAGAAATATTATCTTTTGATTTTTCAGATGATTCTATTGATTGCAATGAATATTTTTCCTCTGAATTATTTTTTGAATTATTATATGTATCTTTAATTAAGTCAAAATCTATTATTTCTGTTTTTTCTATTTCTTCATTTTGTGATAATTCATCAATTGGTTTAAATTCATTATTTTCACTTTGAATTTGTTGTATTGGTTCATTATCTAATGTTAGATTATTTTCTTGTTCAAAAGTAATGGGTTCAAACTCCTTGTTTTGATTAAACAAATTTTTTTCAATTATTTCATTATTTAAATTTGATATAGGTTTATTTTTTTCTATTGTTTCATCACTCCATGGAGTAATATCCTTTTCTTCTTCTATTTCAACAGGTAATTCTTTTTCTTTAGGATTATAAGTGACATTTTCAGGATTTTCTACATCTAATTTTACAAAGCATTCTTTGCAAAAATTAGTTTCACCATCATTAATTGCACCACAAACTTTACATTTAACTTCCATAAAACACCTCTTTATTCTATATATAACATTATATAAAATTTTATAGCATTTATCAAGAAAAAAAGGGAATAATCCCTTATTTAATTTCGATGAATTTTTTATCATTTGTTTCTTCTTTTTTAGGAACAGTTATTTTTAACATACCATCTTTAAATTCAGCTTCAATTTTTTGATCATCTAAATCACCTAAATAGAATGATCTTTCAAATTTTCCATAACTTCTTTCACGACGAATATAGTTTTTATTTTCTTCTTCATCTTTGTTTTCTTTTGAAGCTGTTATTGTTAAATAACCGTTTTTAGATTCGATTTTAATGTCTTTTTTATCAAATCCAGGAATATCCATTTCAATATGATAGTCACCATTCAATTCATAAATATCACATTTCATGTTATTTCCAGAAGTAACAAAATCATCAAAAATGTCATCTAAATAAAATTTTCTTGGTATTAAATTCATATCCTCATCCTCTTTCCAATTATAATAATATCACTTTTATTGGCACTTGTCAAATAAGAGTGCTAATAAAATGAATTTTTTTTATAGTATGTCAACTACAAAAAAAGAACTTATAAGTTCTTTAAAACGTGTGTTAATTTTCATTGTATTTTTTCATAACTTGGCTAAGATTTTCCATTTTGTTATCAAGCATTCTTATATCCAATGAACAATTAAACATTTCTTCTTTTACTTCATCTGGAATTTCACTTGGAAATTTATATCTGATTTTATGATCTAAACTTGCCCAAAAGTCCATTGCTATTGTTCTTATTTGAATTTCGGCTTCAACGTATTCTGTTTCATCATCTAAATGAATTGGTACTAATACATTTAAATGATAACTAGAATATCCACTATCTTTAGGGTTTATAATATAGTTCTTTTCTTCTTTTATTTTAAATTGTTTTGAGTTTTTTATTAAATCAACTACTTCATAAACATCTGACACAAATGAACAAACTATTCTAAGTCCAACCATATCATGAACATGTTTTTCTAAATTTTCATAAGTTAAATCATAACCCTTTTTTTCTAGTTTTTTTATTGCACTTTCTTTTGTTTTTATTCTTGATTTTATATGTTCAACTGGATTATAGTTATTTTTATGTTCATAGTTTTTAATTAAAATATTCATTTCTGTTTTTAGTATTTCAAGAGCAAAACTATATTTAAGCATTAATTCTTTTTCTTTATCCATTTTATTCTCCTTTCATAGGGTCAAAAAAGATGTACCAGGTACATCTTATAAGAAAGTAAGTTTAATTATACTACTTTTATTGTAAAAAATCAAATTCTTACTTACTGATGAAAAAAATAAAAAGACTATCAAGAAAATTAATTATTAAATTTCTTGGCAGTCTTTCACAAAATTACTTTTCTATTTCATATTCAATGTTTGCAGCATTACTTAAATCCATATCAACTATTGAAGTAGTTTCTCTTGATTCACCGGCTGCTATTATTCCTCCAATATATCCTTCTAATTTTACGATTTCATTTTCATTTTTATCTTTTACATAAATATTAAATTTTTTTACTTCGATATCATTATTAGTTTGATTTGTTATTGACGTAATAAGTGTTGAAGAACCTTTATCAACTTTTAATGAAGTATTTGTAAATTTTAAATCTACCACTTCTTGTTTTTTTACAACATCATCTTTTTTAGATACAAATTTTATAACATTTGTACCATAATATAAATCTGTATTTGCGGAAATAGCGGTAATTCTAAATTTAGTTTCATTGTTATTTGTTTTAAATGTAACTGCAGCATTACCATTCCCATCAGTTTTGATATTTTTAAAATAAATTGTATCTCCATTTTTTAAATTTCCATATTCGCCACCAGAAGCTCCACCTCCAGCTGGAGTAAACGGTAATGGTTGATATGTTGAATATTGATAAAATGGGAAATATTTATTATTATAAATTGAAACTATTCTATCATTTGTATCTTCTTTCGATAAGAAAATTGCTTCATCTACCACACTTACTAACATATCAGTTTTAACACCTTTTCCTGACTTATCAGTTACCTTTATTTTTAAAGTAACACTTTCATTTGGTTTATATGTTTCTTTATCTAAATTCATTGTTATTTTTACATTACGATCAGTATGTTTATAATCTAAATAATTATATTTAGCTAAATACATTTTTGAATCACTTTCATTATAATAAGCACCACCTATATTTACTCCTGGAAAATAATTGTCTTTGAATGTCGTATTCTTTTTATTCATATATGTGTCTAATATTTTTTCTTTAAAGAAGTATGTTAATTGATTTTTCTTTTCGATTGTTGTTGCACCATTTTTTTTAAGTGTTAAATCAATTTTATCATTAACTGAATAATAATCAAACTTAAGATATTTTGCATAATATTCTGTTCTAGCATCACCAAAATTTCCATAAATACTTGATGTCTTAGTATTATGATAAATAAGAATTGGATAGTAATATCTACGAATAGTACTAAATAATGAAAACTTTGATAATAAACTATTAGAAACATCTTCGACTAAATAATAATTGTCAGCATTTACAATAGGAATATCAATACATTCTCTACGTGTATGATTATAATTATCATTAATTGTGAATTCAAGACGATCATATTCTATACTTTCTGAATATGTATCATAAGCACGAACTGATGCTATATAATTGATATCCTTAATTGTATAATTACCATCAACGTTATATGTTTTCACTAATTCCTCTCTATTCTCTTCTAAATCACAAGTACCATTATAAATAGCCTTTGCAATCGCACTTCTTTTACAATTTGTTTTTGTTGTTTTAACCGTAACAATACCACTTGTATCATTATAAACTAATTTATCATTTTCAATTGAAATTTTTTGAAGTTTAACATCGTAATAAAATAAATTATCAGATTGAATTTTTTTCTCGACGATTAAATCAATATCATTATATACTACTGTAATATTTTTAGAAGTTACAGTTTCATATTTTTTTTGAGATTCTTCTGTATAAACGCCTAAAAATACATCCTCTAGACTATCATAAGGGGAACGAATAATATGATCATCTAATTTAACACTTACAATACAATAACCATCATTATTAGTATAACAAGATTTATCTGTAATCGAAGGTCCTAAAATCAATTTTTGATTTGCTACTTTTTCCCCTGTTAATTTTGTAGCACTCAATTTAACATTAACAGTATCATTAAACATATAATTGTTTTTATCAGTTTCAATGTTATACTCAATTTCATCTTTTGAATAATCATATACTTTAATTGTTTTTATTTCGGATATAGACTTATCATTATAATATAATTCGATATTATAATCACCATTATCAACATCATTTAATACATAATCCGCCATAAATATTCCATCTTTACTTGGATTAACCGATATAAATTCTTCACCTATTTTAACTTTAAATAAATTATAATCAATTTCATCTATGAATAAATTGGTAGGAACATATCCCCACAATTTTATAGTATCACTATTTTTATATATTGGTTTATCAGAATAAACATACCCTGTATAATAATTATCAACATTAAAATTTTCTATAGCAACTAATATTTCATCATTACCATCTTTAATATCGACAAACTCTACTCTATCTTCATTATGATTAATAACATTTTCAAATATTACTTTTCCTTCTTTATCTGTTTTAAAAATACTATTATTATAATTAACTCTTACATTTTCTACTGGTTTTTTTGTTTCATTATTATATACCCATACTAAAGTATCTCTTTCAGTATTTGAAACATAACTTGATAAATTACTTACAATAAAAGGTTGAAAAGTTTCATCATTTTTTATTTCTTCTGTACCATACTCATCAAATGCTCTAACATCATCAGTATCAACTTTATATGTCATTAAATAAAATCCAACTTCTAATTTTTCAGGTATTTCAAAGTATGCAACTCTTTGATTTTCTACTCCTTGTTGCATTTTTACATTATAACTTTTAATTTTATTTAATTTAGAACTATCCAATTTTTCTGATGATGAAGTTATAAAATTTAAATATTCTAAAGAATCGTTAAATTTATACAAATTAATATCTACATTTACTTCTTCATTTTCAACTAAACTTCTTGTAAAACCAAACAATGGGTTTTCCTTTGGAGAAAAAACGTATGATTTATCTTTATTAATTGAAATCGATAATGATTCAATAATATTTTCATTTATCGTATATGAATCTTTTAAGATAATATTGTTTTCATTAAGTTTTTCTATAGGTTTGTTTTTAAATACAATAAAAATGAGAATAATAGTTATTAGAAAAACCAAAAACAAAATTAAAAAATATTTTTTTCTCTTTAATTTATTACCCAAACTTATTTCTTTTTCTTCCATAAAATTACCTGCTTTCTAATTAGATTATACTTAACACCAATTATGCAGTCAATAATTAATCATTTTATCGATGTAAAATATATGTCTACACCAATAATAGCTAATTTAGACTAAAAATCAATAGAATAAATAGATCCAAACTATAATTAAAATGGAGGTGGGAAAATGTACAAAAGAATTAAAGACTTAAGAAAAGACCACGATTTAACTCAAAAAGAAGTAGCTGAAATTTTGAAAATATCACAAAGAGGTTGTTCCCACTATAAAATTGGTGACAATGATATACCAACTGAAATATTAATTAAATTGGCAAAATTTTATAAAGTGTCAGTTGATTATATTTTAGAATTAACAAATAATAAAGAAAAAAAATAGGCAATAATTACTTGTCTATTTTAAATATATAGTCTTTATCATAATCAATAATTACAGTATCACCATATTTTATTTTATCACTAATTATTAACTTAGCTAAATATGTTTCAACTACTCTACTAACTAATCTTTTTAAAGGTCTTGCTCCATAATTAATATCAAATCCTGTTTCAATAAATTGATTTCTTGCTTTATCAGTTAACTTTAAATGAATATTTAAATCAATTAATCTTTTTTCAATCTCATTTAGAATTTTATCTAATATCTTAGAAATGCTATTTTTATCAAGTGGTTTAAATACAATTATTTCATCTAATCTATTAATAAATTCAGGTCTAAAGAAATCCCTTAAAGAAGGAATTACTTTATCAGTATTACCATCCAATATATATTCACTTCCTAAATTAGAAGTCATTATTATAATAGTATTTTTAAAATCAACTGTTCGACCATTTGAATCTGTTATTCTACCATCATCAAGTATTTGTAGCAATAAATTTAAAACATCAGGATGAGCTTTTTCAACTTCATCAAATAAAACAATACTATATGGATTTCTTCTTACTGCTTCAGTTAATTCTCCACCTTCTTCATATCCAACATATCCTGGAGGCGAACCAATTAATCTTGAAGTCGAGAATTTTTCCATATATTCACTCATATCAATTCTAATCATATGTTTCTCATCATCAAATAATTCATTTGCCAAAGTTTTAGCAATTTCTGTTTTACCAACACCAGTTGGACCTAAAAATAAGAATGAGCCAATAGGTCTATTAGGATCTTTAATTCCACTTCTTGATTTTAAAATTGCTTCACTTACTAATTTTAAAGCTTCATCTTGTCCAATTACCCTTTTTTTCATATTTTCTTCTAGGTTTAATAGTTTTTCTTTTTCACTGCTTAATAACTTAGCTATAGGTATATTAGTCCATTTTGAAATAACGGTTGCTATAGAATCACTGTCAACTACATTACTTAAAATTTTGTTTTCATTTTGATGATTTAATTCTTTTAATTCACTTTCTAATTTTGGAATCTCTCCATGTTTTAAAATAGCTGCTTTATTTAAATCATAACTATTTTCAGCTTGTTCTAAATCAAATTTTGCTTTTTCTAATTCTTTTTTTTTCTTTTTTATTTCTTCATTTAAATGTTTTTCTTTATTCCAAGAATCTTTTAAAGTTTTTTCTTTTTCTTTCAATTTACCTAATTCACTATCTATTTCTTCTATTCTTTTTTTTGATAGTTCATCTTTTTCTTTTTTTAAAGCTTCTCTTTCTATTTCTAATTTCATAATTTTACGAGTTAATGTATCTAGTGCTGTTGGAACAGAATCCATTTGAACTCTAATAGTAGCACATGCTTCATCAATTAAGTCAATTGCTTTATCAGGTAAAAATCTATCTGTTATATATCTATTAGATAGTGTAGCTGCACTTATTATTGCCTTGTCTTGAATAGTCACACCATGATGAATTTCAAATCTTTGTTTAAGTCCTCTTAAAATTGTGATTGTATCTTCTACTGTTGGTTCAGTAACCAATATTTTTTGAAATCTTCTTTCTAGAGCTCCATCTTTTTCAATATATTTACGATATTCATTTAGTGTGGTAGCACCTATTACGTGAATTTCACCACGAGCTAACATTGGTTTTAAAATATTAGACGTATCCATGCTGCTATTTGAACCAGTACCTACTATCATATGTATTTCATCAATAAACATGATAATATTCCCTTCAGATTTTTTTACTTCGTTTAAGACATTTTTAAGTCTTTCCTCAAATTCTCCTTGATATTTAGCACCAGCTATTAAACTCGCCATATCTAATTCCCAAATTGTTTTATTTTTTAAACTATTTGGAACATCTCCTTTTACAATTCTTAAAGCTAATCCTTCAATAATAGCTGTCTTACCGACACCTGGTTCACCAATTAAAACGGGATTATTTTTTGTTTTTCTAGAAAGAACTCTAGTAATTGCTCTTATTTCTTCATCTCTACCAATTACAGGGTCAATTTTCCCTTTTTTAACGTCTTCAATGATATTACGACCATATTTTTCTAAAACATTTTCTTGTTCCATATTCATACTATCACCTCTCATATATACATTATACTCTCTTTTTGGCACTTGTCAAGTCGGAGTGCTAAAGGTTCTTACAAAATAAAATAAACAAAATTAATAAAAAAAATATGAAAATTAAATTTTACTTTTTCATAGAAATAATTATATAAACACATTAATTTACATAAAAAAATACATAAAATGACTAATTATTTTAAAAAAAAAGAGAAATTTGATTCTTCTTAAAAAAATTATAATTCTTCAATTTGTTCTTTTGATAAACCAGTTGCTTTTGATATTGTTTCTATATCTGTTCCTAGTTTCTTTAGATTTGTTGCAACATCTATTTTATTTTGTTCAATTCCTTGTTTAATACCATCTTCTTTTGCATCAGCTATTAATGTATTATAT
>CAZXOH010000012.1:0-12858 GCA_964642345.1 uncultured Muribaculaceae bacterium
ATAGTTTATCGAATTTTCATTTAATTCTATATAAGTTTTTTTAGAATTTTCAATCATAATTGCAGGACCATTATTATTAGTTATTTCAACTCCATTTAATATTAATTTAACATAACCATTAGTATTTACTGTTATACTTCCTGTAATTTTTCCAGACAATATATAAATTCCTGGATTAGTAATTGTTAAAGATTCAGTTAATTCTATTTCTTTTGTTTCATAGTTACTCCAATCAATGTTTTCTTCTTTATAAGAAATTGTTTTATCATTAATTATACATAATGTAATTATTAAGCCCAAAACAAGAATACTAAATAATATTAATATTTTCTTTTTCATTATAATTCACCATCTATCATTAAATTATTTAATGAAATTTTTAAATTACCATTCATAACTCTAAGTTCATCAATGAATTGTTTTGTATTGATATTATTTTTTAATTCAACTAAATAATTTAATTCAAATAAGCTACCCATATTTGTTGTTTTAATTTTTTCTAATTTATAATTATTTGTATATTTTTTTATTGTATCATCAAATAGATTATTATAATCCAAATTTTCAGGTATTAATATTGTTAAACTTTGAATATTTTTTTCATTTTTATTTATATAATTCATAATTAAAATAAATATACATACTATTATTGTTACAATTGTACTAAATATTATATGACCTATTCCGAGCGCTAAACCAATAGCCATAGCAAAGAAAACAGTCATTATTTCTTTTGAATTACCTGGTACTGATCTAAATCTAACTAAAGAAAAAGCACCAGCTACTGCAACTCCTGTTCCTAAATTGCCATTGACCATCATTATTACTACCGCTATTAACGTTGGCAAAATTGCTATGGTCTCAAAAAAATTTTTACTTGTATTTGTTGTTTTTTTATGAACTAACGCTATTATTATTCCTAATATAATTGAACTCAAAATGCATAATAATAATTTATCTAAATCAATTGTTATACTATCACTATTAAATATACTTTTTAACATAAACTCTCCTTTAATATATATTTTTTATAGATACTTCCATATTTAGAAAATGATGTTGGATATATTTTTAATTCTGATAAGGCTTTTACTAACCATATTGGAAATGAATCCAAAGTTTTTATTTCTAATATATATTTATCATTATTAAATAATCTACCATTTTCTTTTTCTAGATTTAATTCATTTAATCTATAATTTAAGTTAGTATCAAATGTAATTCTTAAATTTTTATTTTCTTTAGAAATAAAACTAATTCTATCATATGAAATAAATACTTTAGGTTTTAATTCATAAAAGTTCATTAAATAATCTAATTCATTAAATATTTGAATATTTGAATTATCAGGTACTTTATGTTTATTTAAATATTTTTTTAAATTTTCATATGTTAAAGTTGTTCTTCTTTTATTAGTTATTCCTTTATATTTTTTCTTTATTTCAAAAAAAATTTTATCATCATCTTTTGCTTTTCCATAGCTTCTAATTCTGACTTTTTCTTTATAGATTGGTTTTTCTAAAGAATTCCTTATTAAATCATAATTATTTGTATCAAAATAAATACTACATATTTTATATTTAAAATATTTATCTTCTATTATATAATTATTTATTTTTTCTAAAAATAATTCATATTGTTTTTGATTTAACAAATATTTATTTTCTAATCTTTTAAATGTTTCTACTATACTAATTCCTCCTTACATAATCAATGATACTTAAAAATATTGATGTAAAAGTGAAAAAATTATGATTTTATTGTGAAATAATGTATAATAATTATGGTGGTTTTATGAAAACTATAGAAAGTAATATTAAAATTGAATATGTTGTTAATAAATCTAAATTCATTGCATGTTTATTTAAAGTTAATACTATTAATGAAGTAAATAATTGTTTAGAATTAATTAAAAAAGAATATAAAGATGCAACTCACTATTGTTATGGTTATATAATTGATAATATTAAAAGATTTAATGATGATGGAGAACCTTGTGGAAGTGCTGGAACACCTATTTTAAATGTATTAGAAAATAATAATTTAAATTACATTTTATGTATTGTAGTAAGATATTTTGGAGGTATTAAACTAGGTGTAGGTGGTTTAGTCAGAGCCTATACAAAGTCTGTTACTCAAGCAATAAAAAATAGTAATATTATTGATATTAAAGATGGATATAAAATTGAAATTGTTTTTGATTATGAAAATAGTAAAGTTATTGATATTCTTTTAAAAAATGAAATTATTTTAAATAAAGAATTTAATGATGTTATCAAATATGAAATTATTGTTAATAAGGAACATCATGATATTATTAATAAATTAGAAATTGGATGTATTAGAGTAAGTATTATGGATTTAATCAAATATTAAAACAACTTTTTTGAGTTGTTTTTTTTAAGACTTTAAAAGCCTAATATACATCTGGTGTCCCCGATGTGATTTGAACACACGACCTATCGCTTAGGAGGCGATTGCTCTATCCAACTGAGCTACGAAGACATTTAAAGGATATTATAAGATAACATCCATTATTTGAGGAACAATTTGTTTTTTTCTAGATACTAATCCTTCTAAATAATATCCTTGTTCCATATTAGAAATATCAAAAGCATTTTCTAAATATGTTTTTGCTGTTTCTGTAAATAAAATATATGATCCATTTTTAATAATATCTGTTACTAAAAGAATTGTAAAATCATATTCTTTATTTTCATTTATATTGCTTATTTCCTTAACAAAATCATCTTTTTTCTTTAATATTTCCTCATAATCTAATGTAAAAACTTGACTAATTGCAAAAGTTACATCATCATTATGAAATTTTTTAATATCCATAGAAACAATTTCATTAATTGATTTTCCATTTAATGATGTTCCAGCTTTAAACATTTCAACTGCATATTTTTCATAATCTACTTCTGCTACATCACTAAGACTTTTTACAACATCTTTATCTAATTCTGTTGTAGTAGGACTAGTTAAACATAACGTATCAGATAATATTCCTGATATCATTAATCCTGCTATATGTTTAGGGATTTCAATATTATTTTCTTTAAACATACGGTAAATTATAGTATTGGTACTTCCAACTGACATATTTCTAAAATTAATAGGATTTTTAGTAGAAATATTTCCTATTTTATGGTGATCTACTATTTCTAATATTTCGGCTTCTTCTAAACCATCTATACTTTGTTCAAATTCATTATGGTCAACTAAAATAACTTTTTTCTTATTTTTTTCAGTTATTTCTGTTATTCTTATAAGTCCTAAACAATTATCATCTTTATCTATAATTGGATAGTTATTGAATTTAAGTTTACTGCTTTTAACTAAAAAATCATCATAATAGTCATTTTGATCAAAAGTATATGTTCTATCTTCTTTAATAATATTTTTTATATAATTTGTTAATCCAATTTTTTTTGCAGTTTCATATGTATCTAATTTAGTTCTAATAATATTTACTTTATTTTGTTTGGCTATTTCAATATGTTCATCTTTTATTAAACCATTTCCAACAACTATAATTAATTTTACTTTTTTATTAACAGCAGTTTCTAATATACTGTGTCTATCTCCTACAATTAAGATATCATTATTTGTTAAAGTAATTAAATCCATAAAGGTTGTACTTCTATAAGAAGCCGCTAAAACATTTCCTTCAATTTCATCATCAAATTTAGTTATAGTTTCTCCTTCTAATACATCTATAATATTTTTATAAGAGGTATTTAAATAGTTATAATTTCCATTTATTATATATTCTGCTATATTTTTTGCAGTTACAATACTTAAAAATTTATTATTATCATCAACTATTGGAATACCTGTAACGTTATTGTCTGTCATATATTTATATGTATTAAATAAAGAATCATTTTTATTTACCAAAAATCCTTTATGATAATTTAAATCTTTCATTTGTAATTTAACATCATTTAAATATTTTGGTATTTTGGTATTAAAATAGTTTAAAACAAATTTTGTTTCACTATTTATTTCACCTAATACAACTGGTTCAGTATTAAAACCCAGTTTATTTTTTAAATAAGAAAGTGTTATAGAACTTGTTACTGAATCTGTATCAGGATTTTTATGTCCAAAAATATATATATTATCCATTGTTACCTCCCATGTACTAAACATTATACCATATTTTAACAAAATTAAAATTATTTTTTTAAGTATCTTCTAGATTAAATGGTGATATTCTTAAGAACAAGTATCCACTTTTTAAAAAATGAATATTATTCTATTAGTTTTAGTATCATTTTATTTTGATTGTTTATTATTTTTAAATTTTCTATATAAAATTAATTCTATTATTTAACAAATGTTTGTAAATAAGAACTTACTTAATATAAAAAATGCATCAATATAATGCATTTTAATTACATTAAAATTTTAATAATTACATTTTTAATTAAATAATACAATATGAATAATGTGACTGCATCTGTTAACGCTAAAGTATAACCTATCATGTTTATATTTAGTTTTGAATAAAATTCAATTCCATTTAAGTTATACGCAAACCATAGAAGTGCTCCAATAGCAACTACACAGTATATTACTGTAGCATTTATTTCAAATATAGCTAATAAAGCAGCTAATATTAATACTTCAGCAAATACTATTGAAGATAATCCAAATAAAATAAACATTTTTTTTATTGAAGTTTCTGATTTTAGTAATTTTTCAACAATTACAAAAGCTATAAGAGCCATAATTGAAATCATTGCAGCCATTGTTATAAAGCCTACAAAGAATATCTTAACATATGGAACTTCTACAAATCCATAGAAACCTCCAATTATATTTTTTACAGTAAAACACATTACAAGTCCTAATATAATACTAGTAATACATATTGAAATTAACGCTAAATTAAAGTTGCTTTCATCTTTTTTTTCTTTTAATGTATCAATTGGATTTTTAAACATACTTTTAACAACGTCTAAATATTCTTTTAATAATTCGCCGAAGTTACAAGATACTTTTTTTACTTCCTTTCTTTCACATTTACATTGTTTTCCATCTTCTAATGGACTACCACATTTTGTACAAAATTTTGCCATTTTACATTCCTCCTTAATAATATTTTGAAAAATAAGTATTTAAACTAGTAGCTTCTACTAATTTAAATGAATTATCACTATAATCAAATGTTAAATACATATAATCATAGTCACTGCTTTCATTTGTTTTTGTTTCATCACCAAATTTATACGATATTGAAAAATCATATGTTGCTTTTACTGACAGATATAATTGACCTTTCTTATTTAAAGAAACATCACTTAATTCTATTTTAGTAAAAGCAATACTATTCAATGTTGATGAAGAATTGTTAAGTGATAATAATAAATTATTATATGCTTTCTCAAGCTTACTTACATCACCATTTTTATATTCAAAGCTTTTTTTAACTTCACCCCAAGTTTTATTATCTTTCGCATTTTTATATAAATTTTCAAGTGATTCTTTTATTACTTTTTGTAAGTTTTCTTTTCCAGATTCTGAAATTTTGTCTTCATCAAAATTTAAATCATAATCAGAATAACTATTGATATTTGCAATATCATTTATTTCTAATCCCATTAATTCAATTTTAATATTATATTTTGTTCCAAATAATTCTGGAATTTCATAGGTATCAATTCCATCTTCTGTTTTCTTTAAATATTTTTTATCAACATTTTTTTCTTCAATTGTTAACTTTGAACCAGTTGGTAAATTAAATTTATAATTTTTGATTATACTATAATCACTAGTATTAATTTTCCAATTATCAAATAATAGCCATTTTTTGTTTTTTGTTTTTACTAAGTCAATTTTTAAAGTTTCAGAATCTTTACTATCTTTTAATACATATTTAATTTCTACAATTGCACTCATTCCATCAGATGATTTTTCAGTTTTATCAACACTATAATTTATTATTTCAATTTTATTTGAGTTAATTAATTTTTTAAATATTTCTTTAGACGTAAATTCACTTTCTTCAATATCAAGATATTTGTAAAGTTTATCAACATCAAAATTAATAACTGCATTAAAATATCCTTCTGCTACTTTTGTAGGACTAAACATATTATTAATTAATAAGTAAGCACTTAGTAATAAGACAATTATAGAAACTATAATATATTTAGTTATGCACTTTTTTGAGTTTTTCGTTTCTTTTTTTATTTGCAACTTATGACCACAATTTTCACAAAATAATGAACTATTTTCATTTTGTGAACCACACTCACTACAAAACATCTAACCACTCCTCTATTAATAAATTACAATATTTTATATAATTTGTCAATTAATTATATATTAAAAAAAATAAATTATTAAAAAATAGAAGAATTAAATTCTTCTTAAATTATCTTTCAATTTATTCTTTTAATAAGAATTTTTTTTAATGATTACCACATCTATTTTATTTTGTTCATTTCTTACATTCTAACATTATCACATAATGTTTATTATTTTTTTAATCAGAAATACTTAATTAGTATTTTTATATACATTTATTTTTTTAGTTCCATATTTTTTTTCTTTAATTAATTTTAAATTACAATTAATTTGTTCTGTTTCATATTCACAAATTATTAATCCATTTTTTTTCAATAAATTTCTTTTGATAATTATATCAATTGATTTATTTATTAAATTCATTTTATAAGGCGGATCTAAAAAAATTATATCAAATTGTTCATTTGTTTCATTTAAAAATTTATTATACTCTTTATTAGAAATAACATAATTATCTATATTTTTTAAATTTTCTTTTAAAATTTTAACTACATCTTTGTTAGAATCATTGAAGTAACAAATAAGTGCTCCATTGCTTAATGCTTCTATACCTAAAGATCCACTCCCAGCAAACAAATCTAAACAAATACTATTTTGAATATAATTTTGAATACATCCAAATAAAGATTCTTTTACCCTATCCATAGTTGGTCTAGTACCATCTATATCGTAACCTTTAATTTTTTTTCCTTTATATTTACCACTTATAATTCGCATATAATCACCACATATAGTATATCATTTATAATTTTAAATATAAAGTTATTTTATTGTTGATAATACACTTTGTAAAACTTCAATTGTTTCTAAAGCTTTAGATATTTTATCAGCAGGTCTTAATTTATAATTTATTTTAACTTCTTCAACAAATTGTTTAAAAGAACTAGGATTACGATTTAATATTTTATACCAATTCGAATTTTCTCTCAAATATTTAATATAAATTGGATTCGATTTTAAATTATATTGAATTTCTAAAGTCATTAATCCTCAAAATGTTTATAAACTGGTCTTGGTTTATAAGTTTCTTTTTTTGTTTCATTAGTTCCTAAATCTTGAAGAACTCCAACTACTCTTTGAATACTATTTATATTATTTTGAAACGAATCCAAATCAAGATTTTTTAACCATCCTAATACATCTATAAATCCTAATGCTTTAGTACTTTCTACTATTTCTGTTTTATTTAAATATTTGTTCCATACTGAATTATCACTACCGTATAAGTCAAACATTTCATAAAATTTTTGCCAACTCATTTCATTATTATTTACATATTTTAAAAGTGATGGATTAGTTTTAACAAAATCTTTAAATTCATCAATTTTACTCATATTAACCACCTATAATATTGTATGTAAAAAATAATTATATTTGCCTATTTTAAATACTCATTTAACCAATAATAATCATTATTTTTGAAATCACAAACGAATATATCTCTATTATATATATTAAAAATTTTAAAGATGATATTTTTTCTGTTTTTAGTTTTAACAATAATACAGGGATACATCAATTGAATATAAATTTTTTCATTTTTTAATTTTATTACTTTTTCATTTATTCTAATTATATTAATTCTATTTTTTATATAATTATCTAAAAGTTTTACTGATATATTATTACATATTTGCCAATATATTTTTATTCCATAACAAAAATCATATGTTTCACTTTTATACAATGTTTCTAGTAATTTATATAAAACATATGATTTATTTTTATATTCTTTAATTAATTTTTTTTCAATAATAAACAAATAATATTTATTCATATATTTCACCAATAATATTTTATAATATTTATTTGTCGTATTATTTCTAATTATATTGTTTTTTTAAATTCTTCTATTTCTTCGTCATAAATCATTTTATGGCTAATTTTTTTAATTCTATCTTTTAAAGAAATTTTTGGTTCGATTATTTTTTCTTTTGATTCTGGTATTTCTATTTTTTCACTTTTTATTTTAGGTAAAATACAATTTAATTTTATAAGTGGTAATTCATATTTATCTGCTAACTCCAAGGCTTTATCATAATATTTTGATTCAATATTACTTATAACATATATACCACTTGGTATTGCATTTTTTAGTAAAATTTTACCTGATAAATTGTTATTTTTTAAATTATTATTTATGATTATATTTGGAGTTATTAATTTTGAATCACTTAAATCATCTATTTCTAATTTATCATTATGTAATGAATATAAAAAATTTTTGGTAGATGAATAAATAATATTATCATTTACACCATATATAAATCCATATTCTTTTATTTTGCAAGGAATTTTTTCTAATTGATAATTAGAAATTAGTCTTGTTTCTATTAATCTATTATTCGAAAAATCACCTATTAAAAATTTAAAACTTTTTCCTTTTGTATAATATAAAGGATTATTAATTTCTTTTTCCCATAATTTTTGAATTAAAGGAAATAATTGATTTTCAATTTTTTCGAATTTTGGATAAATAGTTTCAATATTTGATTCATCTATTTTATTTAATATATTATTAATTTCAATAAAAGAATTATTTATTAAAAATTGTTCATTATTTTCAAAAATAGATAAATTATTTTTTAGTTCTTCTATTCCTTTTTTAGCTGATACAATTCTATTCAATTTGGCATAAATATTTTTTTTATGAAATTCACTAATCTTATTTAATTCACCTAATATTTTATTATAACTAATATTTTCATAATCATATAATGTATCAGAAAAATACACTTTTCCTATTTTTTTATAATAGCCATCAAAATATTCTTTATTTAATTCTTTTATTAAATTATTATAATTCAAATTACATAATTCATTATTATATTTATCAATTATTTCCATTTTATTATTTAATACTGATTTATAAAATATATCATCAGTCATTAATTCTTTTATTTTAGAAGTTACTTCCATTTCTTTAGATTTATATGGTCTAATATTTTTTAAATTATATTTTTGAACTAAATATTCTGTAATCATATCTGCTGTCCCTATTTTAATAACATTATCACAATTTCCAATAAAATATTTTATAATTGTTTCTAAAATTGTATCCAAAATAAATTTAATTGGAGTATTTTTATTATCTAACAAATATTTAACATATATTCTTCCATTAATTGATATATCTCTTAAATCGGAGTCATTATTTAAATTATTTTCTTTTATAAAATCTACAATATTTGTACATACATTTATTTTATCGGTTATAAAAATTTTATATTTACTTATATCATCAACTTTAAATACATTTTCCATTTTATTTATCTTATTTATTTTTTCTTCACTTAAATATTTAGAATATTCTCTTAGAAAAACCACTTTAATATATTTAAAATATTCATTTAAATATGTTTCATTCATACAATCACCATAGCTTATCTTAAATAAATTATAGCATTTTTCTATTATAAAGTAAATAAAAGAGATTATTCATCTCTTTCATTAAACATTATTATTAATCTAAGTAAATTAAGTATTGATGATAGTAATGATGCAACATAAGTAAATGCTGCTGCATCAAGCATCAATTTAATTCCAGTATCATCGTCATTTAAGTTTAATTTTAGAATTTGTTCTCTTGCTCTTTTTGAAGCATCAAATTCAACTGGTAATGTTACTAATTGAAAAATTATAGTTGCTAACAAAGTAATAATACCTGCTAACAAATAACCTGTTATACCTGCTAAAAACCCTATTAAAATTGAAAAATAACCCATATAACTTACTAAGTTTACAATTGGTACTAGCATATGACGAATTCTCATAAATGTATAATTTTCTTTATCTTGAATAGCATGTCCACATTCATGTGCTGCTACTGACATTGCTGCTATTGTTTTGCCATTAAAAATTTCATGTGATAATTTTATGACTTTTTTTTCTGGATCATAATGGTCAGTTAATTCACCACTTGTTTCTACTACATCTATATTATCTAATCCATTTGATTTTAATATTTCTCTAGCTACTTCGCTACCTGATATTTTTTTAGTATTTTCTATTTTTTTATATTTTGAATATGTAATATTAATTTTAATTTGAGCATAACCTACTATTAAAATTCCTATTATAAAAAGTAAAAATGTTAAAAAATTTTCTAATTGTAATGTATAAATATCCATATTATATTATTTCGTACACTGTCCCTTCTCTTGTATCTTTTATTGTTACTCCATTTTCTAATAAATCATTTCTTATTTTATCTGCCAATTCAAAATTTTTATTTAATTTAGCTTCTTTCCTTTTTAAAATCATTTTTTCAATATATTGTTTTTTTTCTTCATCAATTTTTATTTCATAACTTATTAAATTTAAAGATAATACTTTATCAAAATCATCAATTAAATATAGTTTAGAATTATTATTTAATCTTTCATCTTTTATAACGTCATAAAGAAGTGTTAAAGCAGATGAAGTATTTAAATCATTTTCTAATGTTTCTTTAAATTTATCTTGATACTCTTTTATTAATTTATTATTTAATTCACTTTTATCTTTTTTTATGATTTTAATTTTATTTATTAGTTTATTATAACTTTTTTTAGCAATTTCTAAAGCGTCATATGTAAAAACTAATTGTTTACGATAATGACTTCCTAAGCAAAAATATCTATATTCTAATGGTTTAAACCCTTTTTCCTCTAATAGTGATAAAGTTAAAAATTCTCCTTTAGATTTACTCATTTTACCTGTTGAATCATTTAAAAATTCCATATGAACCCAGTAGTTACACCATTTATGACCTAAATAACATTCTGATTGAGCAATTTCATTTGTATGATGAGGAAATATTGCATCGACAGCGCCACAATGTATATCTAATTTTTCGCCTAAATATTTCATTGATATGCAAGAACATTCAATATGCCAACCTGGATACCCCACTCCCCAAGGTGAATTCCATTTTAATTCTTGATTATTAAATTTTGAATTTGTAAACCATAATCCAAAATCAGTAGGATTTTTCTTTCCTAAATCTTCTTCAACATTTTCACGTGCTGCAATCAATAATTCATCTTTATTTCTTCCAGATAATTCATAATATTTATCATACATTTCTGTATCAAAATAAACATTTCCATTTGATATATAGGCAAATTTTTTTTCTAATAATATAGAAATTACTTTTATATATTCATCAATATTATCAGTAGCATTACTTATATATTGTGGTCTTTTTATATTTAACTTTTTTATATCGCTAAAAAAAGCTTCTTTATAAAATTGAGCTATATCTAAAACTGATTTATGTTCTCTAGATGCTGCAACAGCCATTTTATCTTCACCAGAATCTGAATCATTAACTAAATGACCAACATCAGTTATATTCATGCATCTTTCAACATTATAGCCTATATAATTAAGTGATTTTTCTAATATATCTTCTGATATGTATGTTCTCAAATTACCTATGTGTGCATAATTGTATACTGTAGGACCACAAGTATACATTTTGACTTTATTTGGTTCAATTGGTTTAAACTCTTCTAATTTTTTAGTGAGTGTATTATATATTTTCACATTATCACTTCCTCGTATAATTATATCATATCTATTCATTTAAGTATACTATTGTTTTTTTGTTTTTTTTAACCATTTTTTTAATTTTTTTATTGCATATATTTTTAATTTATGCTATTATGTAAGAGTACTGATATGTATGGACCCTTAGCTCAGTTGGTTAGAGCACGCGGCTCATAACCGTGCGGTCATAGGTTCGAGTCCTATAGGGTCCACCATTTTTTATTTGCGAGTGTGGCGAAATTGGCAGACGCGCTAGACTTAGGATCTAGTGTTTTACGACGTGGGGGTTCAAGTCCCTTCACTCGCACCATTAAGAAATTAAAATCCTTGAAAATTCAAGGTTTTTCTTTATTTATAAAGTTTTTTTATAATTTTAATTTTTAAATCAAAAACAAGTTGTTATCAACTTGTTTATTTATTTATCATATTTAATAAATTAATTTTAAATATATCCTTATCTGAATGTTCTTTAGAAACCATAACACCTTTATAAGTTACTAATTCAGATTGATGTCCTTCAGTAAGAATATCTTCTGGAACTAATTTATCTATTAATATTAGATTTTCATTACTATAAACATGATATATTAATTTTATATCTCCATGAACCTTAGAAAACATTGCATCAGTAGGCAATTTTAATTCATAGCATATTGAATTTTTTTCTTTATCTTCTGAAACTTGAATTCCTAAAAAATTTCCTTCTTTTAATTTAGGATAAAAATCAAAATATAATTTTTTATATGCTAGCATATTGTATTTTTTTAAAGAACGTTCTAATTTATGAAATTCATTTTCATTTATATATTCAAATACATAATTTTCTTTCATATTTGACTCCTCTCCTATTATTATATATAAATCATAGCATAAAATACCGAATTAAGTCAATTAGTGATTGTAAAGTTGACAATAAAATATATCAAAAAAATGTAGCTTAACTACATTTTTAAGGTTGAAACTTCTTCATTATAAATATTTGACATATTTAATAATTCTTCTTTT
>CAZXOH010000013.1:0-12694 GCA_964642345.1 uncultured Muribaculaceae bacterium
TTAAAACTCTATTTTTTAATTCATTTTCCCATTTTTCAATTGAACTATTGTAGCATTTCATTTCTTCTTCTCTACTAGATTTCCCATATTTTTCTAACATAAGATAATACCAAGTTCCCATTACTTCCTTTAAGTATTCTAAAGCTTGTTTTTCTGACATATTTGAAATATCTATGGCGTCATCAATTACAGTATGAATAACATTATCTTTTTTGGGTTCTTCTGTGCAATCTTTTAAATAATGAACAACTGGTACTATTTCAACATTATTTTCTAATGCTATTCTATAAATTCCAGGCCAAAAATCCAATAATAATTTCTCACTAGTTTTATTCCATACTCCTTCAGGAAACATCATTATATCGGTACCTAAATTCATAACTTTTTTTGCTTTTCCAAGTGATGCTTTTTTACTATTTTTTACCTTCCTATTTGTCATTATGACACCATTTAACCATGCTGTAAATCCATCAAAGGTATTATAGAATTGTGGTAAACTACCAAAAATAATATATGCATTTCTAGGAATCGCTATAATACTTGCTAATGTATCATCTTTAAAAGCGTGATTTGACGCCCATATGACTGGTGATGAAGGAACTTGTATTTGATTTGAATAATTATTAGTTTTTGATAATAAATTTCTATCTTCCATTACTTGCGGAACCATTAAAAATGAAGGGCCAATTTTTCTTATTATATAATTTATGTATTTTCTTATTTTTATTCCATATTTTGATATTGTTTCATCTGAATCATCTTTTAACAAATAACCAAATAAAGTTATTAAAATCAATGATAGACTGTTTGCATCCTCTCCAGCTAGTAAATCATCAATTTCTTTTATTTCATTACTATATTTATCTAAAATAATTTTTTCGTATTTTTTATTTAAATCCATAAAATCCCCTTTTTCCATCTAATATTGAAACATATTCTAACACTATTAAAATATCTTGTCAAATTCAAAAATACTAGCAATAACTAGTATTTACAGTTTATATTTATCATATTGTTTCATAAAAAATTCATCAGTCATACCTGCAATATAATCAATTACTTTTCTAACATCATTTGTATTCTTTAAATAATCATCACTCATATCATTTAAAAAGATAATATTAATATCATTATTTGAATCATTGATATTTTTTAAATAAAATTCAAATAAATAACTAAACATATTTTTATATATTTCTATTTGCTCTTTACTATTTGCTTTATTATAAATATTTTCATAATTAAATTTTTTAAGTTCAATTAATGCTTTAAATATTTTATCAGACATTTTAATATAATCTTTATTCAAACTATTATTAATTACATCCAAAAGAATAGTATTTACTATTGTTCTATTATCATAGCCTAATACATCAGTAATTGATGTTGGAATATCTTCTTTTTTTATTAATTTAAGTCTTATAGCATCTTCTATATCTCTACCAATATAAGCAATTACGTCACTAATCCTAACAACACAACCTTCTAAAGTCATAGGTACTAATTTACTCACTTGTGATTGTTCTGTATAACATTTTTCATATTCTTCTAAAAAAATATTAATGTTCTTTTTTTTAGGACGATATTTTTCTAAAACAAATTCTCCATTATGACATAAAATACCATCTAAAGTTTGTAAAGTTAAGTTAAGTCCATTACCATCATTTTCTAAATTCATAAGTAATCTTACGCTTTGAACATTATGATTAAAATATGTATTATCATATTTTAAACTCAATTCATTTAAAATTTTTTCACCAGTATGACCAAAAGGGACATGTCCTAAATCATGACCTAAAGCAATAGCTTCAATTAAATCTTCATTTAATGATAAAGCTCTACCTATTGTTCTAGCTAACTTTGAAACTAAACTAACATGAACTATTCTTTTAGTAATATTATCATTATTTACTAAACTAAATACTTGAGTTTTATCTAAATATCTCGTATAGGCCGAAGAATGAATTATTCTATCTATGTCTCTAAAATAAGCAGGTCTTAAATCTTCTTTATATTCTTTTAAATGAATTGCATCTTTATCTTTACAAGCATATTCTTTCAAATATAATTCGTTTTTTAACATTTCTTTTTTTAATATTGAATCCATATATCACCTATTCTAATACTGCTTTAATTCTTCTTACTCCAGCACTACTTGCTTCTTCTTTTTTTATTTTAAAATGTCCTAATTCTTTTGTATTAGAAACATGAGGTCCACCACATAATTCTTTAGATACATCACCAATACTATATACTGTTACTATATCAGGATATTTTTCAATAAACATGCATTCAGCACCAGATTTGATAGCATCTTCTTTTTTCATTTCTTCTTTAATAACAGGTAAACCTTTATTAATCCATTCATTAACTAAATCCTCTGTTTTTTGTTTTTCTTCTTCAGTTAATTTATGATCGCAACTAAAATCAAAACGCATTCTTTCATCTGTTATATTTGATCCTTTTTGATGAACATCTTTATTAACTATTACTTTTAAGGCAGCGTTTAATAAATGCGTTGCTGTATGGTATTTTGTTTCAATTTCAGAATTTCCAGCTAAACCACCTTTAAATTTACCACTTGATGCTGTTCTAGATAATTCTTGATGAGCTTTAAATTTTTCTTTAAATCCTATAACATCTACTTCAATATTTAATTCTTTTGCTAATTCAACTGTTAATTCAATTGGAAAGCCATATGTATCATATAATTTAAATGCTAAATCTTTATTCAATATTCCATCTAAATTTGAAGTTATTTTTTCAAATTCTCTTAATCCTTTTTCTAATGTTCGGTTGAATTTTATTTTTTCAGCTTTTAAAACTTCTAGAACAATATTTCGATTTTCCTTTATTTCATTGTAATATTTTTCATATTTATTCATTATTAAGTTAGCAATTTGTTGTTCCCAATCAGAATTAATGTCAATATTTAATTTTTTAGCATGTCTAATAGTTCTTCTTATTAATCTTCTTAAAATATAACCTTGATCTGTATTAGATGGTTTAATACCCGCTGGATCAGCAGAAATAAATACTGCAGTTCTTATATGATCAGCAATTATTCTCATTGATTCTTCATTGCCTTGATAAGGAAGATTAGTTATTTTTTCTATAAGTTCAATTACATCTTTCCATACAGAAGACATATAATTATCATCAACACCTTCTAATACAGCAGCAACTCTTTCTAAACCCATACCTGTATCAACATTTTTTTTAGGCAATTCAGTTACTTTTCCAGATTCATCTTTATAATATTGCATAAACACATTGTTCCAAATTTCTACCCATCTATCATCATTTGGATCAAATTTTTTTGGAATTTCATCATTACTTCTAAAATAGAATATTTCAGTATCACCTCCACAAGGTCCAGATGAGCCTGCTATCCAAAAATTGTTTGATTCATCAAGGTAAGCAATTCTATCTTCTTTAATTCCTAAACTTTTCCATATATCTGCACTTACTTCATCTCGAGGAATTTCTTTATTTCCTTCAAATACTGTAACTGCTAATCTATCAACAGGAATATTTAATACTTTTGTTAAAAATTCAAAGCTATAATTAATACTTTCTTCTTTAAAATAATCTCCTAAACTCCAATTACCTAACATTTCAAAAAATGTATGATGTGTTTTATCTCCTATACTATCCAAATCATTTGTACGAATACATTTTTGATAATCACATAATCTAGTTCCATATGGATGGGGTTGTCCTGTTAAATATGGAATTAAAGGTTGCATTCCAGCTGTATTAAATAATACGGAAGGATCATTTTCTGGTACTACGGGAGCACTAGGTATCCATTTATGTCCTTTACTAACAAAGAAATTTATATATAAGTCTTTAAGATTCATTTTCTATCACCTCAACTAATTTTTCTACTTTCTTTTTTAAATCTTTTAAATTACCATCATTTATTAATTTATAATCAAATTTATTATAATCATCTAAGTCGATTTCAGATGGATGATTTTTTTGTTCTAGTGTTAAACCATTATCAAAATTTGGTCTTTCAATATGAATTGTTATTACATTTTTAAATGTATTTTTAATATCATCGATTTCTATTTTAAATCTAGCATCACTTATTACAATTATATCAAAGAAATAAGAATAAACTTTTATATCATCAATCATTTTTTTTATAAAAAATTTATTATCTATTTTTTCTCTTATTATATTTGTACCAAGTTGTTGTAATAATTCTCTAGGTTTTGTTTCTTCACTGCCATCCCAATTACTTATTTTTTTGGCGTATTCTTTTATATAAGAACCATATTGTAATTGAATAATATTATTATATATTTCATTTAAAAATTTCATAGTTGTATCTTTTCCTGCTCTAGCTTTTCCGCTAAGAATAATTATTTTAGGATTTTTGTTTTCCATTTTGACCTCCACATAAAAAGATACCGCTTCTAATTAGGAACGAATTAGTCGTGGTACCATCCTATTTTTTTCTTAATTTTTATAACGAGTATTACCCGGCATTTTTTAATGCTCTAAAAGATAGCTGTTCATATATAAATTTTATTAGTTTCCATCAACCACTAATTTTCTATAAAAATTTTTATATTACTTTTTCTTTATTATAGATTTATTATTTCATATTTTTCATTAAAGAACATAAATATTGATTTTATGGCCGCTATTATTGGTGTTGAAACAACCATACCGATTATTCCAAAGAAATGACCAAATATTAATAAACCAGTTATTATTGTTACAGGATGTAATTTTGTTGTTTTACTCATAATAACAGGTTGTAAAAAATTACCTTCTAAAAATTGAATTACAACTACTGCAAGAAGTGTTAAAATACCAATTAATGGTCCTTGTGAAAATCCTACTATTACAGCTGGAATTCCACCAATATAAGGTCCAGCATATGGAATAACGTTTGTAATTCCACAGAATAGTCCAAATAATAAAGGTGCTTTTAATCCTATAATAGCAAAAGCTATTGATGTTATTATAAAGACAAATGTTGCATCTAATAATGCTCCTTCAACAAATTTTCTAAATGAATTATTTACTTCATTTGTTAATTCTCTTGTATCTTTTTGGATATATTTTGGAAATAAAGTAATAATTAATTCTCCCGCATTATCAAATCCAATAAGAAAATAAAAACCAATTATTAATCCTACTACAAAAGTTATTATTCCTGAGAAAAAACTTTTTAAGAAATTAACTGTTAAATTAGGTAATGATTGCGCTAAATTAGTTGCAAAAGATCCTAATTTATTTGTTACTTCATTTGTAAAATTGTTTATGTCTATTCCTTCAATATTGATACCTTTAGTAATATCTTTTAACCAATCAGTAATTATACTAAATATTGATGGTATTGTTTTAACAAAGTCATTTATTTGTTCAGTAAGAATAGGTATTATTGCTGCTATTAAAATAACTAATAGAGATATAAATACAATATATATTATAATTGCTCCTATACCTCTTTTAATTCCTTTTCGTTGCATTTTTTTGACTAACGGATCAAATAACCATGCAACAAATAATCCAATAAATACTGGTGCTATTATTTTTAAAATATCAATTATTATATCTTTAATTTTTAATTCTTGAATTAACTTAATTCCTAAATAAATTCCTACTATAATAATTAGAACAAACATAATTCTAAGTATTTTATTTAGTAAATTAACTGAATCATTTATTTTTTCAATGTTAAGTTCGTCATTTTTTTTCCTAAACATTTTAATCACCTAAATTTATTATACCAAATTTATTATTTTTTTACTATAATTCTATATAAATTTCTTTATTTGTTTTTAAATATTCACGATACTTAATTCCAACTGCATCAAATATTTTTTTGCTTACGATATTAGATTCAGTTCCATTATATTTATCACTTAAATATATTACTTCTTTTATTCCCGCTTGAACTATTGCTTTAGCGCATTCATTGCAAGGAAAAAGTGTTACATATATTCTTGTTCCTTTTAAACTTCCATTATAGTTTAAAATAGCGTTTAATTCACTATGACATACATAGGCATATTTAGTGTTTATAAAGTCACCTTCTCTATCCCATGGCATATCATTATCATTTATTCCTCTTGGAGTTCCATTATAACCAATTGATACTATTTTATTTTCATCATTTACGATACAAGCTCCAACTTGTGTATTTGGATCTTTACTTCTATGTGTTGAGAGTATTGCTATTCCCATAAAGTATTCATCCCAACTAATATAATCTTCTCTTTTCATTTTTTATTTCCTTTCATATTCATCTAAAAAATTTTTATATTTTCCATCTTTTTTAATTCCTAATACACAATTAAGATTAATATTATCCATGCTTTTAAAAATATTATAATCAACATTTTTATTTATTTTTCTTAAGTCTTTTATTAATTCTTTTATTTCTTTTCTTTTACTTGTTCCATCATTTATCAAGGAAGTTCTTTCAGTAAATTTACAAGCACAATTAATAAATGTTAGCTCATTAAATTTTTTCCAAGATATTATATCTTCTTCTTTTACTAAGTAAAGTGGTCTAATAAGTTCAATTCCTTCAAAGTTATCTGAGTGTAATTTTGGCATCATCGTTTTTATTTCAGCTCCATAAAACATTGATAGTAATGTGGTTTCAATTACATCATCAAAGTGATGCCCAAGAGCAATTTTATTACATCCTAATTCTTTAGCTTTATTATATAAATATCCTCTACGCATTCTAGCACACATATAACAAGGATTTTTTGAATTAATGCTTTCTGCTACATCAAATATATTACTTTTAAATATTTCAATTGGAATATTTAATGTTTTAGCATTGTCTAATATTTGTTCTCTATTATAATTATTATATCCAGGATCCATTACTACGTAATAAGCTTCAAATTTTATTTTACCATGCCTTGCTAATTCTTGAATACATTTAGCAAGTAAAAATGAATCTTTACCACCACTTATACATACCATTATTTTATCATTTTCATTTATTAGTTTATATTCTTGAACTCCTTTAACAAATTTACTCCAAATTTCTTTTCGATATTTTTTTATTATACTTCTTTCTATTTCTTTATATTTTTCCATTTAATTCAAACTCCTTATAAATTTTGAATACTTCATTTTAATTTTTTAAATATTTTAATACTTCATTAATTGTGTTATCAAAATTATTAAAGTCAACATCAAACCATTTTAAATTAAATTGATGTTTATTCCATGTATATTGTCTTTTTGCATATCGTCTACTTTTTTGTTTTATTAATTCAATTGCTTCATTAAGTGTACATTTATTATCAAAGTAGTTAAATAATTCTTTATATCCTATTGGTGTTAAAACAGCCTTTGTTCTTACATTTGTTTCATATATTTTTTTTGCTTCATCTAACAAACCATTTTGAATCATTAAATCTACTCTTTCATTTATTCTTTTATATAATGTTTCTCTATCAGTTGTTAATCCAATAAATTTTACGTCATATAATAGTTTACTTGTTTTTTCTTTATTAAAATTATTGTTTGAATATTTATCTAATTCTCTTTCAATTCTTTTACGATTATTCTTATGTATTTCTGTGTTTGAATTTAACTTTAATAGTTTTTCATATAATTCATCGGTTGTATATTTTGAATAGTCATTTTTAATATTTTCTTCATTAAATTTATAATCATATAATGCTGCTTTAATATATAATCCTGTTCCACCAACTAAGATTGGTGTTTTATTTTTTGATAAAATTTCTTCTATTTTTTTTCGACAATCTTTTTGATAATCAAATACTGTATAATTTTCTTCAATATTTTTAATATCAATTAAATGATGTATTATATTTTCTTTTTCTTCTTCTGTTACTTTAGCTGTTGCAATATTTAATTCTTTAAATATTTGAGTAGAGTCAGCGTTAATAATTTCACCATTTAATTTTTTAGCTAATTCAATACTTAATTTTGTTTTTCCTACAGCTGTAGGTCCTGTTATAACTATTATCATTTTGTTTTCTCCTCATAATAATATATTGAATTTTTAATTATATCAATTGTTTGATTAATCATTTTTTTATTTATTTTTATGCCTATTGTATTTAATATTTCTTTGACTGATAAGCATGAATATTCTTCTGTATTTATATTATCATTTAATTTAATCATATCTTCTATTTTAGAGTGTTCAAAGGCATAATACGCAAAAAAGATACCTATTATATATTTATAATCACAATTTACTAACTCTGTCATTTCAAAAATACTATTTTTTTCATTATTAAATTCGTGTATTTTATCAAACTTTTGAAGTAATTCTATGCATTCTTGTTCAAAAGAACCATCTTTAATTTTTAATATTTTGTCTAAGTCATTAATTGTATTTTCATTTATATCTCCTAATATTTCATAAGCAAGTAATATAACAGAATATTTATAAAATCTTTTATTACTTTTATATAAAGCAATGATCCTGAAATTAACTGGAATTTCATCAATTGGAATATTTTTTTCTTCTATTAAATATTTTTGAGCGACTTTTTCAAAATATATCGCAATAAATTCTGTGAAAAAAATATAATTATCAGTTATTTCAATTTTATCTTTTAATTCTGTATAATGAATAAATTCATGAATTAATATATTTACATCTTCATAACTAAATTTTCTTTTAATATCTATAAATTTAATATCTGGATTTAATTTATAGTACATTGCACTTTCAGAACTTCCATCATAATTAAATTCTAATTTTCCACTACTAATTAATTCATCATATTCTTTTAAATACTTTGGGTTAATGTATTCTATTATTTCTCTTCCAAGTAAAAAAACATCATTAAATGATAAATTGTTTGTATTATATTCACATATGACTTTATTTGTAAAAGTTTTATCAATTATAATATTCAAAATAACTATAAGTTTTAAATTTTCAACAAAAATTTTATCACTATCATTTAATTCTATAAAGATGTCATTTAAATAATTATTTAATCTTTTATACATTTCTTCAGTCATAAAATCACCTAGTAAAATTATATCAAAAAAAAAGACTTTTGTCTTTATTTTATAAACATTGAATCACCAAAAGAGAAAAATCTATATTCTTTTTCTACAGCTATTTTATAAGCATGCATTATATTTTCTTTTCCTGCTAAAGCACTAACTAACATTACTAATGTTGATTTAGGTAAATGGAAATTAGTAATTAATGCATCAATTGCTTCAAATTTATAACCTGGATATATAAATATATCTGTATTACCACTGCATTCTTTAAATTCACCATATTTTTTTATAATTGTTTCTAAGGTTCTAGTTGATGTTGTACCAACACTTATAATTCTTTTTTTATTTCTTTTTGCCTTATTTAAAATATCAGCTGTTTCTTTACTCATTTGATAATATTCACTATGCATTACATGTTTTGTCACATCTTCGACATTAACTGGTCTAAATGTTCCTAGTCCAACATGAAGTGTTACATAACAAATTGTAATTCCCTTTTCTTTGATTTTTTTTAATAATTCTTCTGTAAAATGTAATCCAGCTGTTGGAGCAGCAGCACTTCCTATGTTTTTAGCATATACTGTTTGATATCTATCTTTATCTTTTAGTTTTTCATGAATATATGGAGGTAATGGCATTTCACCAAGTTCATCTAATATTTCATATAATATACCATCATATATAAGTTCAAATATTCTTATTCCTTCTTCTTTTACTTCTATACATTTTGCTTTTAATTTATTCCCAAAGGATACTATTGTTCCAACTTTAATTCTTTTTGCAGGTTTTGTTAAACATTCCCATATATTTTTTTTTATGTTTTTTAGCATTAATAATTCTATTACAGCATTTGTTTCTTCTTTTATTCCAATTAATCTTGCAGGTATTACTTTAGTGTCATTTAAAACTAAAACATCATTAGAATCTAACAAATCTATTATATTTTTGAAATATTTATGTTCAATTTCACCTGTATTTTTATCTAAAATTAATAGTTTTGATTCATCTCTTTTTTCTAGTGGTGTTTGCGCTATTAAAGATTCAGGCAAATAATAATCAAAATCATCTGTTTTCATAAAAAATCACCTTTTAAATTATATCATTTTTTTATATAAAAAGAAATATGTTCTATTTCTTAAATTTTTTTGTATTCTATATTTAAATGTTCATAAGCTTTTTCTGTTACAATTCTACCTCTTGATGTTCTTTTTAATAATCCTGTTTGTAACAAATATGGTTCATATACATCTTCAATTGTTGTTTGTTCTTCACCTATTGAAGAAGCAATTGCTTCAATTCCAACAGGACCTCCATTAAATTTTTCAATAATTGATTTAAGTAAATTGTAATCTGTTTCATCTAATCCTAATTTATCTACTTTTAGTTTTGATAATGATTTTTCAATTATTTCTTTAGTTATTGTTCCATTTCCAATTACTAAAGCAAAATCTCTTACTCTTTTAAATAGTCTATTAGCAATTCTAGGTGTACCTCTACTTCTTTTAGCAAGTTCTATTGCTGCATCTTCTTCAATTGGTGTATTTAAAACATTACTTGTTCTTTTAATGATTTTTGTTAATTCTTCTTCTGTATAAAAATTTAATTTAGCAACTATTCCAAATCTATCTCTTAATGGACTTGACAAATCACCTGCTCTTGTTGTTGCTCCAACTAATGTAAATGGAGGTAATTCAATTCTTATATTTCTACTTGATGAATCACTACCAACTACAATATCTAGTACAAAGTCTTCCATAGCAGAATATAGTATTTCTTCAACAAATCTAGGCATTCTATGAATTTCATCGATAAATAAAATATCTCCTTCTTCTAGTGAAGAAAGTATTGCTGCTAAATCACCTGTTTTTTCTATTGCAGGACCACTTGCTACTTTAATATTTCCACCCATTTCAGTTGCTATTATGTATGCTAAAGTCGTTTTTCCTAATCCAGGTGGACCATATAATAAAACGTGATCTAATGCTTCGTTACGCATTTTTGCTGCTTTTATATAAATATCAATATTTTCTTTTACTTCTTTTTGACCAATATATTCATCAATTGTACTGGGTCTTATTGATAAATCATTATCTTCTAATATTTCTTCATTTGTTATTATTCTTTCCATTATTGATCCTTTCTATGTATTTGTTTATTTCTAACCAATTTCTTATTCTTTTAATTTTTATGTTTTTATTATATACATTATCAAAAATTAATGTATCAATTTCATATTGTGATACATTTAAACAATTATTTATACTATCATCTATGAATAAATCTATTTTATTTTCAAAACAAATTTTTCCTTTATCTATAGCTTCAACTATTAATTCATTAAATTTTATTTTGTTTTTTGTTAAGTAATTATAACATAAGTTATATGGTAATTTACATTCATTTTTGTTTCTAGCAGTAATTATTATTATTTCATTATTTTTATATAATTTATTAATTATTTTTTTAGCATTTTCTTTTATTTTGACATTTTTAATTTCTTCTTCATATATTTCTTTTTCAAATACTTTTGGATATTTAATTTTAAGTTCATTATAATTTAATTTTTTACTTAATAGATTTTTATAATTTAAATTATAAATTTTACTTATTTTTTTTATTATATATTCATATGTATTTGTTATTGTGTCATCTATATCTATTCCTATTCTCATGTGACTCCTATTTCATTAATAATTTTAATGCTTCTTTTATTTGTTTTTCTATTTCTGTTTCTTTAATATTAGGTAATATTCTTTTTATGTCTTGTATTTTATATCCTAGTGCTTTTAGAGTATCAACTAATTCATCATTATTTATTTTTTCATTGTTATCATTTACTAATTTACCTTTTAGATCTAATATTATTTGTCTAGCTACTTTATCACCAATTTTTGGGAATTTTTTTAAATAATTTATATTTCCTTCTTCAATTGCAGATATTACTTCTTTAGGATCTGTTGCTATTATAGGTAATGCCATTTTAGGTCCAACTCCATTTACATCTATTAATTGTAAGAATAATTTTTTTTGTTCTAATTCATTAAAACCATATAATGTATTTTCATCTTCTTTAATATTTTGATATATATATATTTTATAATCATTATTAATTTTAAATGAATATGGATTTGATACATAGATCATATATCCAATATTATTGCTTTCTAATGTTATAAAATTACTTTCTATTTCTGTTATTATTCCTTTTATATATGAGTACATATTATCACCAAAATAAGTATAGCATAAAAAAAACAAATATTCAATATATTTACGAACATTTGTTTTGTTTTTCTTATTTATTTTTTACATATTTTTTTAAATAAAGATTAATTTTACTCTTAAGAAAGTTTAGATTTTGAGATCGAGATAACTGGGCGAACACCGCGGCCAGGAATAGAAGCACTGCTGCCGTTCAAGCTGCCATACCAATACATGTGCCATACAATGCTACTAGAGCCGGCCGTTCCGTATGGCGTTGATGTCCAATAACCATAATTGCTACTATCAGCTACGTTACATCCATAACTTGTACATCCATCTGTATAATCGAATAACCATGCGTAATTACTTGCCCCTTTCCTTGTTGCTGTTTGAGTTTGACTATTACTATCAAAATAAAACCAAGTGTCCACATTCGCACTATCAAAGCTTGTATTTCCCGTAATTTGAGCTACTTCTTCTGCTGTGATTAATCTTGGTGTAT
>CAZXOH010000014.1:0-12614 GCA_964642345.1 uncultured Muribaculaceae bacterium
GGTCCTGGTCAAATATTAAAAGACTTAATAGAAAGTAAAACTATAGAAACGATTGAATTAGAATTATTATATCGTCAAAATGAAAAATCTTATATTTCTAAATTAGCGCAAGATATAAAAAACAATGAAGTAACAAATGAATTTTTAGAAGAAAAAAGTGACTTTAAATTTTTAGAATGTAATAATATTTTATTGAATTTAAAAAAATTAACTAAGCAAATATTAGAAAAAGGATATAATTATAAAAATTTTCAAATATTAGTTCCAATGTATGCAGGAATAAACGGAATTGATAATTTAAATAAAGAATTACAAAATATATTTAATCCTAAAAACAATAAATTAAAAGAAATTAAATATGGGACAACAATATTTAGAGAAAATGATAAAATATTGCAATTAGTTAATATGACAGATTGTAATGTATTCAATGGAGATATTGGAATAATAAAAAAAATAATTCCGGCTTCGGAATCTAATTATAAGAAAAATGAAATATATATTGATTTTGATGGTAATGAAGTAAAATATTTTCCTAAAGATTTTTCTAATATAAAACATGGTTATGCCATTAGTATTCATAAATCACAAGGAAGTGAATTTGAATTTATTTTAATGCCTATTTGCAATGAATATTATCGAATGTTATATAAAAAATTAATATATACAGGAATAACAAGAGCCAAAAAAAAATTAATAATATTGGGGAATAGTAATGCTTTTTTAACTGGAATTCATAACAATAGTGAAATTGCTAGAAAAACAAATTTAAAAGAAAAATTGGAAAATATGTATAAAACTTTATAAAATCTATAAAATATTAATGTATATAAATTTTTTATATACAATTTCATATTTTTTAGCAAGAAGGTGATTTTATGAAATTAGGTAAAAATGTGGCACTTATGGGGTTAGGTGCTGGGGCTGTTTTAGCATATCAAAAGTATAAAAAACCTTTTATGAAAGAAATGAATAAGGTAATGAAAAATACTAAGAGAAAAGCAAAAGATACGCTAGAAGATATGATGGAATAACAGAATCCTCCTTTAAATGGAGGATTTTAAAAAAATAAAGCACAAAAAGTGCTTTATAGAAAAGAAGTAATCTTAAAAAAGATTTGTCAAATTAAATTGACAAATAAATAATATCACATTACTTAAATAGTAACAATTGTTTTCACAATATTTTCATTTTTTGTTGCTATTAATTTCTAAATATTTTATAATAAGCATGGTGATAAAATGAAAAGGATTATACTAATTTTATTAACTATTGTTTTTTTATTTGTTACATATTTAATATGTGATAAAATCAGAATCAATAATATAATTAAAACAAAGGAAAATAATTATAGTGAAGTTATAAAAACAACAAAAACAATAAATCTTTATAAAAAAAATAAAGATAAATATATAGAAATCGGAGAAATAAAAGAAAATACTAAATTATATTTAGAAAAAACTAATTATAAAAATGACTATTATAAATTGTTAGATGAAGAATATTATATTTATTATGAAAATATTGAAAAATTAGATGAAAATATTGAAAATATAAATTATTTACCTTTTAATAATAATATTATAACAACAGATAAATTTGAATTAAACAATATTAAAATAAATGAACAAAAAGAATTTAATATTTATTTAAAAAAAGATGGAAATTATATTAAATTTAATAATCAATTATTTAAACTTGATTCAAAATATATAAAAGAAGAAAAAGAAGTAAAAAATGGAGAATACACAGATTCTATAGTAATTTTAAATTTAATTAATTATGATGAAGAACAACTTAAATATATTAGTGATTATAAAATGATTGACAATGAAACTTATATAATGTGGAAAAATAGTGAAATCGAATTATTAAATAATACTATTTTATTAGTGAGTGATAAAGAAGACGAATTATTTCAAAAATATAATTTGGTTGTTAATAAAATAGGGTTAGAAATAAATAAAAATAATGAAGTTAGTACTAAAGATAATACAAATTCTTATGAAGTAGATAATATAACAATTGATATATTAAAAAAAATGCTTAACAAAGAAAAAATTATTAATTATGTTTATTCAAGTGATGTAGCAGTTCCAGTTTTGAATTATCATTTCTTTTATGATAAAAATAGTGAAGTATGTAATGAAACAATATGCTTGGATACTGCTAAATTTGAGGAACAACTTAAATATTTAAAAGACAATAATTTCAAAACATTAACAATGCAAGAATTTGTTGATTGGTATAATGGAAAAATAGATATACCCATTAAAAGTGTTTTAATTACCATTGATGATGGTGCAATGGGAACTAGTACAATTAATGGTAATAAATTAATTCCTTTATTAGAAAAATATGATTTAAATGCTACATTATTTTTAATAACTGCTTGGTGGGATCCTAAAAATTATCAATCAAAAAATTTAGACATTGAATCACATGGATATGATATTCATAAAGTTGGTACTTGTGGAAGTCAAAATATCAATTGCTTAAATTATAACGAATTATATGATGATTTAAATAAATCATTTGATATAGTAGGTAGTTATAATTCATTTTGTTATCCATTTTATGTTCATAATAATAATTCAACAGAGGTACTTAAAAATTTAGGAGTACAAGTAGCTTTTGGTGGGGGAAATTTTAATGCAACTAGAAATAGTAATAGATATTATATTCCACGTTATCCGATTTATAGTGATATTACAATGGATCAATTTATTAACATGGTGAATTAAATATTGACAAAAAGAAATATGTAATGTAATATGTGTATCCTGGAGGCGATGACAACATGAACAAAAAAGTTGAAGTTTTAATTGGAACAAAAAATGTATTTGGTGAACTTTCTGAAAAAATTTTTGGGTCAAAAATAATGACAGATGGTTTTGTTAAAGAAAAAGAATTAAAATTTTCTTTAAATGATAAAATAAAACTAACTTCTAAATTTGATAAATATACAATAATACGTTCTGACCAAATTGAAAAAAAAGTGTATGAAATAGAAAATGCTACATATATAATAGTTATTGATTATGTAATGCCAATTTATGAAAAAAAGCCATTTTATGAAATTTCTGAAATATATTTAGAAAATAATATTAATAAAAATGAATTAAAATTGATAAGAAATAAATTATCAAAATTATCTATAAATTGTAGTAATTTTAAAATTAAACATTTAGCTAATAAAAAATAGACATATGTCTATTTTTTTGTTAAATCACTTAAATTATTAATTTCAATTGTTTTTTCTATTTCTTCATTCATTATTTGTTGATGTGTTAAATTATTTTCAACAGTAATTGGTTTTTTATTATCTAAAAAGTTAAAGAAATATTGAATTAGACACAGTATTTGTAAATTTATGGTAGCATATATAAAACCATTAGTTAAATTAGTTGCTACTTTAGAATATAAACTTATCATACAAAATATTATACTACAATATAAAAATGTTGTTTTAATTTTACCAATTATTAATGATTCAACTTTATTGGTAGAATAATAATAATACAAATTTGTTATTGCTATAATAATTTCTAGTATTAAAAGAAATATTAACAAATGTTTTTTTCTGATTAAACTAATAATTATTCCAATCCCAAATATTTTATCAGCTATTGTATCTAATTTAGCGCCTTTTCTTGAAATAATATTCCATTTACGAGCTAATTTTCCATCTAACATATCAGTTAAAGCACAGATAGTAGCAAATATAATTACTAGGTTTGTTTTATTTAATAAACCCAATATAATTATAATAGGAGTTAATACAATTCTAGTCATTGTTAAAATATTAGGAATATTTTCTTTTCTCATATAATCACCTACTAAATTGTAACATTGATTGATAAAATAATCAATTATATAATAATTATATTTTTTAATTCGTATAATATATTGTATTATTAAATTAATACGTTTGAACCAGAATAGTGCTATTTTGGTTCTTTTAATATATTAAGAAAATTCTACAACATTCTAGAAAAAGTATTTACAAGCATTTGTTTGTAAATTTATATCAAAAAATTAATAGTTATCTATGAAAATGCTAAAAAGGATGTGTATTTAGATTATAACCAAATAAAAATTCACGAATTTGTAACACAGGATTAACAAAAGGATTAACAATGGTTGACTTTTTAAATATGATATGGTATTATTTATTTAGACACGAAAAGGTGTTTTTATTTTGAAAAAATCATATATTTTAAAGAAGGTGTGAAATGAAAAAAATAGCTAGATTTTTAGTAAGCGTAAAAAAGGAAATGACTAAGGTAAGATGGCCTGACAAAAAAACAATTATTACTTATTCAGCAGCAACATTAACTTGTATACTTGTATTTGCATTGTTTTTTGCAAGCTTAGATTTAATATTATCAGGTATTAAAATGATTATAAAATAGGAGGAAAATATGGAAAAAGAATGGTATGTAGTTAATACTTATTCAGGTCATGAAAATAAAGTAAAAGAAAAACTAGAAATGCGTGCTAGTACAATGGGAATGGAAGATTACATTTATAGAGTAGTAGTTCCAGAACAAGAAGAAATAGAAATAAAAGATGGAAAAGAAAAGAAAAAAATAAAAAAAATGTTTCCAGGATATATATTGGTAGAAATGATAATGAATGATGAAGCTTGGTTTATTGTCAGAAATACACCAGGCGTAACAGGATTTATAGGATCAAGTGGTAAGGGAGCAAAACCATTTCCTTTATCTTCACAAGAAGTAGATAAAATCTTAGGATCTATGGGTATGAGTAGATTGGAAATTGGAAATGACTTAAAAATTGATGATCAAGTTAAAGTTATTTCTGGACCATTTGCTAATATGTTTGGTAAAGTAAAAAAAATCAACATAGAAGCACAAAAATTAGAAATTGCAATCGACTTATTTGGTCAAGAAACAATAGTTGAAATTAACTTATCTCAAATAGAAAAAGTAAATTAAGGAAGTGCTTATAATGGGGGAAATAGAAAAAAATATTGATAAATTATCAAATTTATTAAAGAAAAAATATTTAAATGATAATACAAATGAACAACTAGAATATTTAATGAAAGAAATAGAAAATATTATTAAACCAAAAGAAGAAAAAATAACATATCAAGATTTAATTAATGTAAGAGATAATTTTTATGAAATAAAAGAAAATGAAAAATTATATTCACTAGCTTTAAAAAAATATGAAACAAGAATGATGGCTTTTGAACGTTTATTTTTTGAAGAATTAAATATAATTAAAATATGTGAATTAATTAATGATGAAAAAATATGGGATAATCAATTAACTATTGAAATTAAATGTAATTTAAATATTGATGAACTTATTTATTTGAATTATTTATATAATATTGCAATAAATTCAATGTTAGAAAACAAAGAAGTTAAAATAACATTAGTAAAAAAAGAAAAAAACAAACAAAAGAAACTTAATAAATAGTTTACAAAAAAAATAAAATGTGTTATATTAAATTAGCTATATTTTTATTAATATAGATAAAGCGGGAGATATGAGTTAAGGCGGATATCATTTGGACCGCTCGCGAAAATATATATAGGAGGTGTTTTTCGTGGCAAAGAAAATTACAAGAGTAGTTAAGTTAGCAATCGCTGCAGGAAAAGCTACACCAGCTCCACCAGTTGGAACAGTTGTAGGACCATTAGGAATTAATATCCAAGAATTTTGTACAAAATACAACGATGCTACAAAAGATAAAATAGGAGACATATTACCAGTTGAATTAACTGTTTATGAAGACAGAACATTTGATTTTGTAATTAAAACTCCACCAACATCTTTCTTAATTAAAAAACTTACTGGAATTAAAAAAGGTGCAGTTAAAGGATCTAATGAAACAGTAGCAACTTTAACTAAAGAACAATTAAGAGAAATTGCTGAAATTAAATTACCAGACTTAAATGCTTATGACATTGAATCAGCTATGAAACAAGTAGCTGGAACAGCTCAAAATATGGGCGTTAAAGTAGAAGACTAATTCATATAGGTAAAACTATGTGGGAGGAATAAAATCCGCTATTAAACCACAAGGAGGTAAAAAATGAAAAAAGGTAAAAAATATGTAGAAGCTTTATCAAAAATCGAAAAAGGTAAAGCATATACTAAAGAAGAAGCTATTGCTTTAGTAAAAGAAACATCAATATCTAGCTTTGATGCATCAGTTGAATTAGCGCTAAGATTAAATCTTGATACTAAAAAAGCTGATCAACAATTAAGAGGAGCTATTGTTCTTCCTAACGGAACTGGAAAAACTAAAAAAGTATTAGTTGTAGCAAAAGGAGAAGCTGCTAAAGCTGCTAAAGAAGCTGGAGCTGATTATGTTGGAGATATGGATATGATTGAAAAAATCGAAAAAGAAAATTGGTTTGATTTTGATACAATGATAGCTACTCCAGATATGATGCCTGCTTTAGGTAAAATAGGTAGAGTATTAGGACCAAAAGGATTAATGCCTAACCCAAAAACTGGAACTGTAACAATGGATACTAAAACAGCAGTAGAAGATGTTAAAAAAGGACGTGTTGAATATCGTACAGATAGTTATGGTAATCTACATGTTATCATTGGTAAAGTATCATTTGATACTGAAAAATTAATAGAAAATTTAAATGCCTTTGTATCATTAATAATTAAAACTAAACCATCAGTTGTTAAAGGTAAATACATTTTAAATGTGGCTGTATCTTCAACAATGGGTCCAGGAATTAAAATTGATACAAATAGCTTTGACATCTAATTAAAGATGTGTTACAATTAAATTGTTCGTGAAAAAATGTACCGTAGACAGTAGGAGCAATAATGCTTAATTACCTACCGAGGACTTTATAATAAAGATCTTTGGTCCCTTACTGTAATTACGTAAGGGATTTTACGGAAAAAAATAAGGAGGTGCAACTAGTGGCAAATCAAAAAATAATTGAAAAAAAAGAATCAGTAGTTAATGAAATTGTTGAAAAAATGCAAAATTCTTCTTCATATATTTTATTTGAATATCGTGGACTTACGGTTACAGAAACAAATGAATTAAGAAGAAAATTAAGAGAAACTGGTTCAGAATTTAAAGTTTATAAAAATACTCTTACAAAAAGAGCACTAGAAAAAATGAATGTCAACATTGATGAACATTTAAATGGACCTAAGGCAATAGCTTTTGGTACAGATGCAGTTGCTCCTGTTAAAACACTTGCTGATTTTGCAAAAACACATAAAGCACTAGAAATCAAAGTTGGTGTAGTTGACGGAGAAATAGCAGACGAAAAAATGTTAAACGAACTTGCTTTAATTCCATCAAGAGAAGGATTACTTACAATGCTTGCAGGTGGACTTATGGGAGTTGTTCGTGATTTATCAATTTGCTTAGACTTATATAGTCAAGATTTAGAAAAATAATTAAAGGAGGAATATAAAATGGCAAAATTTACAAAAGATGAATTTATTAGTGGATTAAAAGAAATGACTATTCTTGAAGTTAAAGAATTAGTAGATGCAATGAAAGAAGAATTTGGTGTAGATCCAAGTGCAGTAGCTGTAGCTGCTCCAGTAGCAGGTGCTGCTGTTGAAGAAGGACCAAGCTCATTTAATGTAGTATTAGCTAGTGCTGGTGCTAACAAACTTGCTGTTATCAAATTAATAAAAGAAGTTACTGGTTTAGGTTTAGGAGAATCTAAAGCAATAGCTGATAATGGTGGAGTTATCAAAGAAAACGTATCTACTGATGAAGCTAATCAAATGAAAGCAAAATTCGAAGAAGCTGGAGCTACTATCGAATTAAAATAATTTAATGTTATGATGTCAGCCTGTACTTAAAAAACTAGTATGGGCTTTCGTCGTATTATAAATAAGGCTTATTTTTATTGGATGCATCCCAATTTGTATCGTACACAAAAAATATAAGTTGATATTAATATGGTTTATATAGACAGAAGAATCTTGAAATTGGCAAGAAAGGATGTTGTATAAAATATATTGATATTAAATTAAATGGTTTTAATACATTGACTTATTGAAATAAATTTGTTAAAATCATATATTGACGTATGCGCGATTTTTTGCGTATTGTTTTCCTAAAATTTAGTACATAGGGGTGAAATTGTGGCTTATAAAGTAAAAAAATTTGGAGACTATCGTGAAAGAAGAAGTTATGCAAAAACTAAAAATGCAATTGAACTAGGAAATTTATTAGAAGTTCAAACAAAATCATATGATGAATTTATGAAAAATGGAATCAAAGAAGTATTTGATGATATTTTTCCTGTTGAAAGTTTTACAGGAAATTTAATTCTTGAATTTGGTGATTATTTCTTTGAAAAACCAAGATATTCGATTAAAGAATGTAAAGAAAGATATGCAACTTATGCGGCACCTTTAAAAGTAGAAGCAAGATTATTTAATCAAGAAACAGGTGAAGTAAAAGAACAAGAAATTTACTTAGGAGATATGCCTGTTATGACTGAAAGTGGTACATTTATAATTAATGGAGCTGAAAGAGTTATTGTATCACAATTAGTAAGATCACCATCTGCTTATTATGGAAAAGAAATAGATAAAAATGGTAGATTAGTTATAACAAGTCAAATTATTCCAAATAGAGGAACATGGCTAGAATATGAATTAGACGCTAGAGATGTAATTTATGTAAGAATAGATAGAACAAGAAAAGTTCCAGTTACAACATTACTTAGAGCAGTTGGTTTATCAAATGATCAAGACATAATTGATTTATTTGGTGAAAATGAATATTTAGAAAAAACAATTATAAAAGATACAAATAAAAATACTGATGAATCATTAATAGATATTCATTCTAAATTAAGACCAGGAGAACCATCAACATTAGATAGTGCTAAAAATCAATTGATTACTAGATTCTTTGATGCATTTAGATATGATTTATCAAAAGTTGGTAGATATAAATTCAACAAAAAACTAAATGTTATTGATAGATTATTGGGGTTAACATTAGCTGAAACAATCAAAGATGGCGAAAAAACATTTGAAAAAGGAACTGTTGTTACCAAAGAAATATTGGAAGAATTGAAACCAATTTTAGCTAATGGATTTGGTGTTAAAGAAGTATTAATTAATAATGAATTAGATTCTTATAACAAAGTTCAAATAATTAATGTATATTCACCAAAAGATTCTAAAAAAGTAATCAAAATAATTGGTAATGATCCTACAATAGAAGAAAAAAGATTAACAATATCAGATATATATGCATCTGTATCTTATTATTTAAATTTATTAGAAGGTATTGGGTCATTTGATGAAATAGATCATTTATCAAATAGACGTATTCGTCAAGTTGGTGAATTATTACAAAATCAATTTAGAATAGGTATTTCAAGAATTGAGAGAGTAATTAGAGACAGAATGAGTACTCAAGAAATAACTGACGTTACACCTAAAACATTAATTAACATTAGACCATTAACAGCTTCAATTAAAGAATTTTTTGGTAGCAGTCAATTATCTCAATTTATGGAACAAACAAACCCACTTGCAGAACTTTCAAATAAAAGAAGATTATCTTCTCTAGGACCTGGAGGATTATCAAGAGATCGTGCTGGAATGGAAGTACGTGATGTTAATCCATCACACTATGGTAGATTATGTCCAGTTGAATCTCCAGAAGGACCTAACATTGGACTTATAACTTCTTTAGCAAGTTATGCTAGAATAAATGAATATGGATTTTTAATGACACCATATCGTAAAATAAAAGATAGAAAATTAACAGATGAAGTTGTTTATATGACAGCTGATGAAGAATTAGAATATTATATTTCTCAAGCAGCAGTAGATGTTGATAAAGATGGTAGAATTATATCAGATACTGTTCCAGTAAGATATCGTGGTGAAAACATGATGCTAGATGCTGATAAAGTAGATTATATGGATGTTTCTCCACAACAAGCAGTATCAATATCAACTCAAGGTATTCCATTCTTGGAACACGATGATGGTAAACGTGCATTGATGGGTGCTAACATGCAACGTCAAGCAATCCCATTATTAAAAGCTGAAGCTCCATTTGTAGGAACAGGAGTAGAAGGAGTTGCTGCTAAATATTCTGGTGCAGTTGTAATTGCAAACGGAAATGGTGTAGTTGACTATGTTGATGCTAGAAAGATAATTGTTAAAACTTTAGGTGGTATGGATACATATTATCTAAATGGATATGAAAGAAGTAATGCTGGTACTTGTTATCATCAAGTTCCAATTGTTAGACTTGGAGATGAAGTAAAAGCAGGACAAATAATAGCTGATGGGCCATCAACTGAAAAAGGTGAAATGGCACTTGGTAAAAATGTTACAGTAGCATTTATGAATTTTAATGGTTATAATTATGAAGATGCTGTAATATTAAATGAAAGATTAGTAAAAGATGATGTATTTACATCAATACATATAGAAGATTATCAAATTGAATGTCGTGATACTAAATTAGGACCTGAAGAATTCACAAGAGATATTCCTAATATAAGCGAGGAAGCTCGTAAAAATTTGGATGAAAATGGTATTATTCGTATTGGTACAGAAGTTAAAAATGATGACATTTTAGTAGGTAAAGTAACACCTAAAGGTATGGCAGAACTTACTAGTGAAGAAAAATTATTACACGCTATATTTGGAGAAAAAACAAGAGAAGTAAGAGATACTTCACTTAGAGTTCCAAATGGAGGTGCAGGAATTGTTCACGATGTTAAAGTATTTACTAAAGAAGATTGTGATGAATTACCAGCTGGTGTTTCTAAAATAGTTAGAGTTTATATTGCTCAAAAAAGAAAAATTACTGTTGGAGATAAAATGGCAGGACGTCATGGTAATAAAGGTGTTATTTCGTTAGTATTACCAGAAGAAGATATGCCATATTTACCAAATGGTCAACCAATAGATATTTTATTAAATCCACTTGGAGTACCATCTCGTATGAATTTAGGTCAAATCCTAGAAATGCATTTAGGTATGGCTGCTAAACAATTAGGAATTTATATGGCAACTCCAGTATTTGATGGTGCCACAAGAGGAGAAATACTTGATGCATTAAAAGAAGCTGGATTAGATGAAGATGGTAAAAGCTGGCTATATGATGGACGCACAGGAGAAAAATTTGATAATAGAATTTCTGTTGGTGTAATGTATATGATTAAACTTCACCATATGGTTGATGATAAATTACATGCTAGATCAACAGGACCTTATTCATTAGTAACACAACAACCACTTGGTGGTAAAGCTCAATTTGGTGGACAAAGATTTGGAGAAATGGAAGTTTGGGCATTATATGCATATGGTGCTGCACATGTATTACAAGAAATGATGACAATTAAATCTGATGACGTTGTTGGACGTGTTAAAGTTTATGAATCATTAGTAAAAGGTACTCCAATTCCTAAATCAGGTATACCAGAAAGCTTCAGAGTATTAACTAAGGAATTCCAAGCCTTAGGACTTGATATAACTGTTTTAAATGAAGAAGGAAAATTTGTTGACTTAAAAGAATTAGAATCATCAGAAGAAGACTCTTATTTATCAACTGAAGAATTTGAAACTACAGAAGATGAACCTGTAGAAGAAGAAATAGTTGAAGAAGAAGATGAATTTAATGATTTAGATGATATAGAAGATGCTCCAATTGAAGAATTGGAAGCTATGGAAGGGGCTGAAGATTAATGGATGTTAATAATTTTGAAGGATTAAAGATATCAATTGCCTCTCCTGAAAGAATTAGATCTTGGTCTTATGGAGAAGTAAAAAAAGCAGAAACAATAAATTATCGTACATTAAAACCTGAAAGAGATGGTTTATTCTGTGAAAAAATATTTGGACCAACTAAAGACTTTGAATGTAGTTGTGGTAAATATAAAAGATTAAGATATAAAAATATTGTTTGTGATAGATGTGGTGTAGAAGTAACAAGAAGCAAAGTTCGTCGTGAACGTATGGGTCATATCGAACTTGCTACACCAGTTTCACATATTTGGTTCTTTAAAGGTGTACCATCAAGAATGGGATTAGTTCTTGATATGTCTCCAAGAGAGCTAGAAGAAGTTTTATATTTTGTTTCTTATGTTGTTTTAGATCCGGGTACTGCACCATTAGAGAAAAAACAAACAATAAGTGATAAAGAATATAGAGCATATTATGAAAAATATGGAAATAGTTTTAGAGTAGGAATGGGAGCAGAAGCAATTAAGGAATTACTTACTCAAGTTAATTTAGAAGAGGAAGTTAATAAATTAAATAGTGAAATTGCAGAAATAAAAGATCCTACTAGTCAAAAAAGAATAAGATTAGTTAAAAGATTAGATGTATTAGATGCATTATTAGAATCTGGAAATAGACCTGAATGGATGATATTAGATGCTCTTCCTGTTATTCCACCAGAACTTAGACCAATGATTCAACTAGATGGTGGTAGATTTGCAACATCTGATTTAAATGATTTATATAGAAGAGTTATTAATAGAAATAATCGTTTAAAGAAATTAATGGAATTAGGTGCTCCATCAATAATTATTCAAAATGAAAAACGTATGCTTCAAGAAGCAGTAGATGCTTTATTTGATAATGGTAGA
>CAZXOH010000015.1:0-12434 GCA_964642345.1 uncultured Muribaculaceae bacterium
ATTTACAGTATTTTTTAGTATTTTACTTTCTATCCCCAGATTTGATTGCGGCTTGTGCTGCTGCCAATCTAGCAATTGGAACTCTATATGGAGAACATGAAACATAAGTTAATCCAGTATTATGACAGAATTCAACTGATGCAGGATCACCACCATGTTCACCACAAATTCCTAACTTAATATCAGGTCTAGTTTGTTTACCTTTATTAACTGCCATTTTAATTAATTCTCCAACACCTTCAAAATCGATTTTTGCAAATGGATCAGATTCATAAATCTTATTTTGATAATAAGAATCTAAGAATTTTCCCGCATCATCTCTTGAAAAACCAAATGTCATTTGAGTTAAATCATTTGTACCAAAACTAAAGAATTCAGCTTCAGTAGCTATTTTATCAGCAGTAATAGCAGCTCTTGGAATTTCAATCATTGTTCCTATATGGTATTTAATATCGGAATTTTTCTCTTTCTTAACTAATTCTGCTGTTTCAACAACAACGTCTTTTACAAATTTTAATTCCTTTACTTCACCAACTAATGGGATCATTATTTCAACTGTAATATCATATCCATCTTCTTCATGAACTTCAATTGCAGCTTCCATTAATGCTCTAGTTTGCATCCTTGCAATTTCTGGATAAGTAATAGCTAATCTACAACCTCTATGACCCATCATTGGATTAAATTCATGTAATTCATTTATTTTATTTTTTAAATGTTCAACTGTAACATTCATGTCATGAGCTAAAACAATAATATCTTCTTCAACAGTTGGTAAAAATTCATGTAATGGTGGATCCAAATAACGAACTGTCATTGGTAATCCTTTTAATTCTTTATACATCGCCTTAAAATCACCTTTTTGGAATGGTATTAATTGATTTAATGCTTCTGTTCTACCTTCTACTGTTTCAGATAAAATCATTTTTCTTATTTTAGGTATTCTTTCTTCATCAAAGAACATGTGCTCTGTACGACATAAACCAATTCCTTCAGCACCCAATTCAACTGCTTTTTTAGTATCTCTTGGATTATCTGCATTAGTTCTAACACCTAATGTTCTATATTTATCAGCCCAGCTCATAATTCTACCAAAATCACCAGTTACAGTTGCTTCAACAGTTTTAATATCGCCTTTATAAATTTTTCCAGTTGTTCCATCTAATGAAATATAATCACCTTCATGGAATGTGTAACCACCTAATTCAAAGTGTTTTTCATCTTCATTTATTTTGATTTCACCACATCCAGATACACAGCAAGTTCCCATACCACGAGCAACTACTGCAGCATGACTTGTCATACCACCACGAACTGTTAAAATACCTTGACTTGCAACCATACCTTCAATATCTTCTGGTGTTGTTTCTAATCTAACTAAAATTACTCTTTCACCATTTCCACCTATTCCAAGTTTTTTTGCTTCTTCAGCTGTAAATACTACTTTACCTGCTGCTGCGCCTGGACTTGCTGGAAGAGCTTGACCTATTACTTCACCATTTTTAAGTGATTCACTATCAAACATTGGATGTAATAATTGATCTAATGATTTAGCTTCAATTCTAAGTACTGCTTCTTCTGGAGTAATCATTCCTTCATCTACTAAATCACAAGCAATTTTAATAGCAGCTGGAGCAGTTCTTTTACCATTACGAGTTTGTAAGAAATATAATTTACCTTCTTCAATTGTGAATTCCATATCTTGCATATCTCTATAATGATTTTCTAATTTATGCGCTAAATCCATAAATTCATTATAACATTCAGGTAAGTCTTCTTGTAATTTAGTTATTGGTTGTGGAGTTCTTACTCCTGCAACAACATCTTCACCTTGGGCATTAATTAAATATTCACCAAAGATTCCTTTTTCTCCTGTTGATGGATTACGAGTAAATGCTACACCAGTACCTGATGTTTCACCTTTATTACCAAATACCATTGATTGAACGTTTACTGCAGTACCCCAATCACCAGGAATATCATTCATTCTTCTATATACTATTGCTCTTGGATTATCCCAACTTCTAAATACTGCTTTTACAGCACCCATTAATTGTTCTACTGGATTTTGAGGGAATTCTTCACCATTCATAGAATTTTTATAAACTTCTTTAAATCTTCTTACTAATTCTTTTAAATCTTCAACTGTAAGTTCTGTATCAAATTTAATTCCTTTTGATTCTTTAATTTCATCAATTATTTTTTCAAAAAATGATTTTGGAACTTCCATTACTACATCTGAATACATTTGAATAAATCTTCTATAAGAATCATAAGCAAATCTTGGATTTCCAGTTTTTTTAGCAAAGCCTTCTACTGCTTCATCGTTTAAACCAAGATTAAGTATTGTATCCATCATTCCTGGCATAGATGCTCTTGCACCACTTCTTACTGACACTAATAATGGATCATTAACATCACCAAGTTTTTTCCCCATTTCCATTTCTAGTTCATGTAAGTTATTCATTATTTCTTCTTGAATAGCTTCACTTATTTTCTTACCATCTTTATAGTAAGCTGTACATGCTTCTGTTGTAATTGTGAATCCATTTGGTACTGGTAATCCTAGACTTGCCATTTCAGCAAGGTTTGCACCTTTACCACCAAGTAGTTCACGCATATTAGCATTTCCTTCTTTAAATTTGTAAACATACTTTGTCATCATATCTCTCCTTTAACTTTTACTATAATAGTATATCAAACAAATTAGTTATTCTCAATGAATTTGAAAAAAATTTACAAAAAATCTGAATTCTCATTGTAAATGCACGTTTTTTAATAAACTTTTTTTAATTTGATAATTCACCTTTTTAAATTATACAAAGTAAAAAGACTTAAATAGTCTTTTAATTTCCAATAACCATTCTAAAAGTAATATCATTATTAGCATTACCTGAACTATTTGAAAAGTCAAATATACTATTATAACCCCTTATTAGAAAGGGATAATTGCCATCAATAAATTGATGTAAACTATCATACCAATTTTCTGTTTCTTCAGTTGCATCACCTAAAATTCGACCTTTAATACTTGAAGAATAATAAATATCAATATACTCAGTAGGAATTTCTTCAAAACCTGAATTATCATTATCATCAAATCCTAAATCATTATTGAAATTAGCCATTACAAATTCAGCAGTATTACCCATGTTATAAACACCAGTTGGATTACCAGTTGTTGTTTCATTTGTAATATTTGTACCAATTCCATATTTTGAATGAGATAAATATGTTATGGCACCCCACTCAAGATTTGTAATTAAATGTACTTTAGAAACATTTATTTTATTATTTAATTTTAAAATAGAATTATATGCATTAGAAATTGAAATATTTTTTAGAATAGATATATTTGATTTAAACATAATTTCAGATTCATCATTATTACAATTAGATGCGCTAGAATTTAAAGCACATGAACTTTCATTATTAATTCCAGCTTCATATTTACTAACCCAAAATCCAGTTGAATTTGAATATAAAAATGCTTGATGAATATTAGAATTATCAAAATTAATACTTATACTTCTAACTCCTTTATTTTTTTCTTTCAATTGAGTTCCAGCACTATTCCATACATCATAACTATATTTTGGTATCCATACATAATAACCAATTATATCATTTTCATTTATTTCTTCTCCAATAGCATCTTTACTTAAATAATATTCTCTTGATTTACTATTAGGATCATCAATATCTTGATTCTTTTTAGTAATAACAGCATTGGCCCATATTTTATTTTCATAATCCCAATAAATTGTATTACTATCAGCTATTAACCATTTTCCATTTTCATAAATAACAGGAATCATATTTTCTTCTAAAACAGGTGTGTTTTCTTTTAATAAACTATCTATTCCTAAAATATTTATATCAATACTACTATTTTCATCTGTTATTTTTATATTTTTGTTTTCAGATATTAAATTATATTCTAAAGGAATACCTTCTGAATGACAAGAAACTTTCTTACTATATTCTATATTCTCATTAATACACATTATTGTTTCTAATTCAGAATCAAATAATTTAGATTTACTTTCTAAAACTAAATTTGCTTCATTAGTAATTCTTGCTTTATATAAATGTTGATTCCCATCTTTTTTAATTTTAAAAACATTATATTTTTTATCAGAATTTGTATAATATTTTTTATTATCAATACTTAATTCATATTTAATTATTTCAGAATCTTCATCATAACCACCTATAACTAAATATAAATAATCACTTGTTTCATTTTTAACAAAAATATCTACTTTTGATGGCTTTGTTTCATCTAAAGCTCCACATCCTTTATCGGAAGTAATTAAGTTTTCTTTATTTCCTTTAGCGCAATAATTACCTTGCTTTAAATTAACAACTTCAATTTGTTCTTTTCGACTAACTATCATACCTGAATCATAATTATTATTTTTCAAAATATCATTATTTATATCTTCGATATATATTCCTTGTTCAGGAATACTCATAAATTCGTTTTTAGCAATATATAAATCAATGGCATCAATTGTGTTTTTTACACCTGTAATAAATACATCATATTTTGATCTTTCAATTAATTTTGATATCTTAGGAATTGATAAAATAAATGCTACCGAAAGAACTAAAATTACTGAAATTAATTCAAGTAATGTAAACCCTTTTTTATTCATAGAATCACCACTTAATCAAATCTATATTTAATTTCATAAATATTTGTTAAATCAATATCAGTTGCAACAACAATTTGATAATTTTTTTTAGTTTTTATTATTTTATTTATTTCTTTTGTTAAAGTTAATACTTTAAAACCACTTTTTTGATAACAATCAATATATATATTTTTTATTTCTATATCTTCACCTTCATTAACAAATAATGTTTTAAAGGTTGTTATTCCTTGATCATATATTATAGATGTATTTTTAAATATAAAATCATTTATTCTTTTATCTTCTATTGCTAATTCATTTAAGTTAACTTTATTAGTTTCATTAATTTCTTGATTATCTTCTTTATTACATCCAGTAATTAATAATAAACATAAAATGATTAAAATTAATTTTTTCATAATATCCTCTTTATTTTATTAACTTGTTCTTTATAATTATCACTATCTGTTATGCCACTACCAATAACTACAATATCACTATTTATTTTTTTTATGTTGTCTATATTAATTCCACCATCAACTTCTATTTCAAATTTTAAATTATTTTTGTTTCGATATTCATTTAAAAATTCTAATTTTTCTAAAGAATTATTTATAAAAGATTGTCCACCATATCCAGGTTCAACACTCATTATAAGAATTAAATCTACAATTTCTAAATATGGTAATATTTTTTCTAATTTTGTATTAGGATTTATAGCTAAACCAATTGAAACATTTGCTTTTTTTACATAATTAATAGATTTGTCAATATCATTTGCTTCAATATGAAATGTAATATATTTTGGCCTTAATTTAGTAAAGTCATTAATATAATTAATAGGATTCTTAACCATTAAGTGAACATCTAAAGGAATTTTAAATAAATCACTAATTTTATTACAATCACTATATTGTAAAGAAATATTATCAACAAATATTCCATCCATTACATCTAAATGTAAATAATCAATACCACTATTAACTATTTCTTCTATTTTATTTTTTTTATCTTTTATTTTTAATATTGAACCTGATATTTTCATGCAATCACCTTTTATTATTTTGAACAAATTTTTTGTAATTTTCGTATCTTGATTTAATTATATTAGGATTATTTTTTATGCCACATTCATCTTCATTTAAGTGCATACAATCTCTATATTTACAGTTTTCTTTATATAAATTAAATTCAATAAAATTATCTCTTATATCTATATTAGACATACCAATGAAGTCTAGGCTAGAAAAGCCTGGGGTATCAGCTACAAGACCATCTTCTATTTTTAATAATTCAACATGTCTTGTTGTATGTTTACCTCGGCCTAGCGCTAACGATATTTCATCAGTTTTTAAATTCAATTTAGAATCTAATTTATTTAATAATGTAGATTTCCCTGCTCCACTTTGTCCTGTTAAAACTGTTATTTTGTTTTTAAATATTTTTTTTATTTCAATAATATTGCGATTATCATATACTTCATAACCTATTTTTCTATAATAATCCATATATGTTTTTATTTGTTTTAATTCTTCTTTCGTAAGTAAATCTAATTTAGTAAAACATATTATAGGTTTAATATTATTAAATTCAATTATACATAATAATTTATCTAAAAGATTAGTATTAAAAGTAGGTTTAACATTAGCTATAATTAAAGCATTATCAATATTACTAACTGGAGGTCTTAATAATTCATTTTTTCTTTTCTTTATTTCTAAAATGTAATTATTTAACTCATCAAATACAACTTCATCACCAACTAAAGGTGTTACATTAATGTTTTTAAATTTACCCCTACTTTTACATACATAATTAGAAGTATTACTTAAAACAGTATAATCATTACTAATTATTTTTACAATTTTTCCTTCCATATTTATCCTATTCTGTTGTTTCAGCTTTAGTTGTTTTATCTTCTGTTTTAGTCTCTGTTTTTGTATCAGTTTTAGTTTCTGTTTTTGGTGGCGCTGTAGCATATGTTACTCTTAAAGTAACTCCTTTTACTACTTTAGAACCAGCTGTTCTACTTTGTGATATAATTGTATTTTCTTTATATTCACTTGTTTCTTTTGATGTAGATTGTAAAACAATTTCATTATCTTCACAGAAAGATGTTACTTGATCTAAAGTGTATCCTTCATTTACAAAATCAGGATAAACTGTAATTATTTTCGCAACTGTTAATGTAATAGAATCTCCACTACCTAATTTTTCACCTTTTTTAACATCTTGTTCAACTATTGTTCCATCTTTAATATTGTCATCTTTTGTTATTTCTTTTTCCTCCTCAATAACATAAATTCCAGCTTTTTCTAATACGTATTTGACAGAATCAATATCTTTATTAGTATAGTCTTCAATTTCTATTTTTTCAGATCCTTTAGAAACAACCAAAGTTATTTTTGTTCCTTCTTTTACAGTTCTACCTATAGCAGGCTCTGTTGAAATAACATTGCCTTCAATTATTTTATCACTTGTTTTTTCTTTTACTTCATTATTAACAACAAATCCTAAATTTTCTAATGCTTTTTCAGCTGCAGTTACAGTCATATCAGAAACATCAATTATTTCTACATCTTTTGGTTTTTTATTGCTTAATATTATAAATATTAAGAATGCAACTACTGTTATTAGAGCTATTGCAATACCAAAAATCATTATAAATTTATTGACTTTTTTATCTTTTTTCTTTTCGTTTTCTTTATTTCTTTTATCTTCTTGAGTTTTAGTTCTAGAAGGTAATTCTTTTTCTTCAAATTCTGTTTCTGGATACATAAATGTTATCTTTTTTTCATCTCTTCTATCTTTGTCTAATGCACGTGCTACATCATCATGCATTTCCATAACATTATCGTATCTATTTTTAGGATTTTTAGCTGTTGCTTTTAATATTATATTTTCAATACTTTGAGGAATTTCAGGGTTCATTTCACAAACACTAGGAATTGGATCTCTCATTTGTTTAATAGCTATTTCAACAGCATTTTCACCTTTAAATGGTAATTGTCCTGTTAAAGCTTCAAACATCAATATTCCCAATGAATAAATATCACTTTTAACAGTTGCTCCTGTTCCATTTGCTTGTTCTGGAGGTAAATAATGAACACTACCCATTACAGAGTTAGTTTGTGTTAATTCACTATTATTTAGAGCCATTGCTATACCAAAATCAGTTATTTTGACTAATCCATTATCTAACATTAAAATATTTTGAGGTTTTATATCTCGATGAATTATATAACTTTCATGAGCACAAGCTATACCACTTGTTAATTGTAGCATTATATCAATAACTTCAGCTAAAGTAAGTTTTTTTCTTTTTTTAATTAAAGTTTTCAACGTTACTCCTTCTAAATATTCCATTACAATAAAGTATTTCCCATCGTCTTCACCAACATCATACATTTCAACAATATTAGGATGAGATAAAGAACTTGCAGATATTGCTTCTCTTTGAAATCTTCTTACAAATTTTTCATCACCTGCTAAATCTCCTCTCAATACTTTAACTGCAACATTTCTATCTAATATAGTGTCATACGCTAAATAAACATTAGCCATTCCACCTTCACCTATTGATCTTATTATTTGATAACGATCATTTATTTTTTGTCCTTTTGTTATCATTGAGCACCACCTTTATCTAAATATGCAATCGAAATGTTATCATTTCCACCTCTATTATTACATTTATATATTAATTTATTTAATTTATCTTCTATATCTAATTCATTTTCATTTAAAACTTTTATTATTTGATTATCATCTAACATATTTGTTAATCCATCACTACATAATAATATTCCATCGATATCAGTTTCAACGTCAAATATATCCATATCAACTGCTACAGCTGCTCCTAAGGCTTTCATTAATACATTTTTTCTAGGATGTTCTTTTGCTTCTTCTTCAGTTAATTCACCTGATTTGACTAAAAAATTTACTAAGGTATGATCAACTGTAATTTTGTGTAATTCTTTGTTTTTAATTACATATCCTGATGAATCTCCAATGTTTCCAAATAATAAGAAATCTTTAGTTAAAAGCGCTAAAACAAATGTTGTTCCCATACCTATACTTTCTGGATGTTCTTGTGTATATTTATATAGCAATAAATTTATTTCACTTACAGTTTCCTTTAACCAATTTATAGCATCTTCTTTATTGCCTATTGTACTTAATTCTTTAAATCTTTTTCCAATATGAGCAATAGCAATTGAAGAGGCAACTTCACCAGCATTATGACCACCCATACCATCAGCTACTGTCATTAAGATTTCATGATTCATATTTTCAGTTATTATAACGCTGTCTTCATTATGATCTCTTACTTTTCCAGTATCTGTTATATAACAATATTTCATTGTATTCCCTCCTCATAATTTGATCTTAATTGACCACAAGCAGCTGAAACTTTTGTTCCAAATTCTTTTCTCACAGTCACATTAATATTATTTTTTTTGAGTATATCATAAAACTCCATTGTTTTTTTACTTCTTTTAAATTCAATATGACTTGTTTCATTATATGGTATTAAATTTATATAGGAATTCATATTTTTTACTAAGTCTGAAAGTTCTAAAGCACATTCTTTAGTATCATTAATTCCATCTAATAATACATATTCAAATGTTACTCTTCTATTTGTTTTTTTTATATATTCTTTTAGTATTTCCATTAATTCTTCAATATTATATACTTTATTTATTGGCATTATTTTATTTCTTAATTCATTATTAGGAGCGTGTAATGAGATTGCTAAATTAACTTGTTTTCCATTATTCATGAATTCTTTAATTTTAGGTATTATTCCACAAGTTGATACTGTTATATGTCTAGCACCAATATCAATTCCTTTCCCTGAATTAATTATATCAATAAAATCTATTACATTTTGATAATTATCAAATGGTTCTCCTATTCCCATTATAACTATATGTGATATTCTCAATTTTAATAGTTCTTCAATCACTAATATTTGTTCAACCATTTCATATGTTTTTAAGTTTCTAACTTTTTTTAATCTTCCGCTTTCACAAAATTTACAGCCCATATTACATCCTACTTGAGTTGAAATACATAAACTTTTTCCATAATCATGGTTCATTAAGACTGCTTCTATTTTATTTTTGTCTTCTAATTCAAATAAAAATTTAATTACATCTTTATCTTCTTTTTTATCAATTATTTTTATCTTATATGTACTAAATTCATTTTTTAATTTTGTTTGTAGTTCTTTTTTTATATTACTCATTAGAAAAAAGTCATCTATTCTTTTTTTATATAACCACTCAAATATTTGGGTTGCTTTAAATTTTTTTTCGCCATTTTCTATAAAATAATTTTCTATTTGTTCTAATGTCATATTGTATATATTTTTCATACTAACACCCTACCATCAATTATATCAAAAAAAAGATACATTTTCTATATCTTTTATAAATATATTTCATTTTTAATTGATATTTTTAAACCAACTTTTCCATATAATGTTTTTGTAAAAAATTTAGAAATTAAATTATTTACATAGTCAGGTTCAACTATAAATTCAATTATACCATCAGTTGTATTTTCAAATTCTATTTCATTACTTATAAATTTATCACTTTTTACCATAATTTTATGTTTTCCGGGTTCAATATTTATATTTTTTATATCATCTTCATATATTTCAAATACTTGTATATTATCAATAAATACTTTATATGGTTTTTCGTGATCTACAGGATTCAATTTTCGACCTATTTTAATCATTATTTTCACCCACACTTTTTTCTAAAGCACTTTTAGCGGCTTCTTGTTCTGCTTCTTTTTTACTATGAGCAACTCCTACTCCATATACTACATCATCTATTTTTACTTCAATTGTAAATGTCTTATTATGAGATGGTCCTTCTTCACCTATAATTACATATTCTAAACTTCTTTTATCTGTTTGAATCAATTCTTGTAATTTGGATTTATAATCATCAAAAAAATTTAGTCCTTTTTCTTCTATATGTTTGATTGCACTATCATATATAAATTTTTTAGCGCATTCTAATCCTTTATCTAAAAATAAAGCTCCAATAAATGATTCATAAATATCGGCTACTATTGCTTTGCGATATTTACCGCCATTAGCTTCTTCACCATGGCCTAATCTTAAATATTCATTTAATCCTAAGTCAATTGAATATTCATAGTTTGCTTGTTCACATACATAATGACTTCTAAGTTTAGTCATTTCGCCTTCATTTTTATTTGAATTTAAATACAAATATTCACTCATTACTAATTCTAAAACAGCATCCCCTAAATATTCTAATCTTTCATAGCTTTGTACATTTTCCTCATTAGAAAAAGATGTATGTGTTAAAGCAGTTAAATATAGTTCTTCATTATTTGTTTCTATATTAAATTTTTTTAATAGTTCCATACTATCACCCAAGTAAATTATATCACATTTTATAAATTTTAAAATCACAATTTACAAATTTAAGTATTTTTAGTATAATTAGTTTATGAAAAAAATATTGATAGGAATGATTAAATTTTATCAAAAAATACCTGGTAATTTTCATTATCAATGTCGACATATACCTACTTGTTCTAATTATGGTATTGAAGCAATTAATAAATATGGATGTTTAAAAGGTAGTTTTTTGACGATTAAAAGAATATTAAGATGTAATCCTTTTGGTACTAAAGGATATGATCCAGTTCCTGATAACGAAAGGAAGATAAAATGAAAAAAATAATACCAATGTTTCTTATGTTATTTCTACTTACAGGATGTTTTAAACAAGATAATTTGGATGGAATTGATATTTATACTACTGTATATCCAATTGAATATATTGTAACAAAACTATATGGCAATCATAGTAATGTTTATAGTATATATCCCAATGAAGTTGATGTAGATAGTTACGAATTAACTAAAAAACAAATTAAAGATTATAGTAGTTCAAATATGTATGTATTTAATGGACTATCTAATGAAAAAGATTATGTTTCACAAATGTTTAAATATAATAAAAATTTAATGATTATAGATGCAAGTAGTACAATGGAATATAATTATTCAAATAATGAATTATGGTTGGATCCTTCAAATTTTTTAATGATGGCACTAAATATTAAAAATGGTTTAACTGAATATATTGAAAATCATTATTTAAAGAATGAGATTGAAGAAAATTATGAAAGTCTAAAGGTAGAAATTTCAAATATAGATGCTAGATTAAAATTATTAAGTGAAAATGCCAATAGTTCAACTATTATTGTTGATAGTAATGCTTTTAAATATTTAGAAAAATATGGATTTACAGTTATTTCTTTAGAAGAAGGCGCTACTCTTACTGATAAGATTCTATCTGATGCCAAAGAAGCTATTGAAGCAGATAGTATTAATTATATATTTACTTTTGATAAAGATAATTTAAATTCTACTGTTCAAAATTTTATTAATGAATATAAATTAGAAACTTTAGAGTTTAAAACTTTATCAAATCTTACTGATGATGAAAGAGATTTAAATGAAGATTATATTTCACTATTAAATGAAAACATTGAAATACTTAAAAACGAGTTATATTAACTCGTTTTTTAATGAAAAATTATAATTTTTCTATTTGTTCTTTTGATAAACCGGTTGCTTTTGATATTATTTCTATATCTGTTCCTAAGTTCTTTAGATTTGTTGCTGTTTCTATTTTTTCAGCACTTTTACCTTGCTCAATTCCTTGAGTTAATCCTTGTTTAATACCATCTTCTTTTGCATCTGCTATTAATGTATTATATTCTAGT
>CAZXOH010000016.1:0-11955 GCA_964642345.1 uncultured Muribaculaceae bacterium
TTCTACTATTAAGACTGCTGAACAATTTAATATTCCTCTTAAAACTTTAGAAAAACGAATTAATTGCATTTTGGTATATCCAGTAAAAGAACTAATTTGAGAATAGGAATAGTTATTTACACCATTAAGTTTCTCTTGAACAAGCTTTAATGCATACTCTTTATTATGCATATAAAAATATCTCCTTTCCAAAGAGATATTATACATTATTTATTGGTAACATTTTAACTAATGTTTAACAGAAAATTTTAAAAAAAAATGTGTAATTTAACACATTTTATTTTTCTTCTGTTTTAGTTGTTTTTTTTGGTTTTTCTTCTTTTACTTCTTCTTCAGGTAATTCACCATGTTCAACTAAATATTCAATTTCTTCTTTAGTAATTGTTTCTTTTTTAAGAAGAGATTCAGCTATTAAAGTTAATAAATCCATATTATTTTTAATTATTTCCTTAGTTTTTTCATAACATTCATTTATAATTTTTCTTTGTTCTTGATCTATTTCAAATGCTACTTGACCTGAAAAATTTCTAGATTTATTGTAATCTCTTCCTAAGAAGACACTACCTTCTTGTTGCTCAAATTGAACTGGTCCTAAATCACTCATACCATACTCTGTAACCATTGCACGAGCTATTTTTGTTGCTCTTTCAAAATCATTATGAGCTCCTGTTGTAATTTCATTGAAAACTAATTCTTCAGCAACTCTTCCTCCAAGATATCCACTTATAGTTGCTAAAAGCTCAGTTTTAGTTTGTAAATAAGTTTCTTCTTTTGGTTGCATTAAATTATATCCACCTGCTTGACCACGAGGTATTATAGTAATTTTTTGAACTTCATTTGCTCCATCTAATTTTAATCCCATTACAGCATGGCCAGCTTCATGGAATGCAACAACTCTTTTTTCATGATCAGTATATTTGTGACTAACCTTAGCAGGCCCCATTAATACTCTATCATGAGCTTCATCTATTTCAGCCATTGTAATTGCTTGTTTATTTCTTCTTACTGCTAATAAAGCAGCTTCATTTAATAAATTTTCTAAATCTGCTCCACTAAAACCTATAGTTCTAGCAGCTATATTTTCTAATTTAACATTTTTAGCAAATATTTTGTTTTTTGCATGAACTTCTAAAATTTCTTTTCTTCCTTTTACATCAGGTAAATTTACTGTTACTTGTCTATCAAATCTTCCTGGTCTTAAAAGAGCTGGATCTAAAACATCTGGTCTATTTGTTGCTGCAATAATGATAATTCCTTCATTAGCACCAAAACCATCCATTTCAGTTAATAATTGATTTAATGTTTGTTCACGTTCATCATGTCCTCCACCTAAACCGGCTCCTCTTTGACGACCTACTGCATCAATTTCATCAATAAATATTAAACAAGGGGCATTATGTTTTGCTTGTTTAAACATATCTCTAACACGACTTGCTCCAACACCTACAAATAGTTCAACAAAATCTGAACCACTTATAAAATAAAATGGAACATTTGCTTCTCCTGCTACTGCACGAGCTAATAAAGTTTTACCTGTACCTGGTGGACCTTGTAATAAAACACCTTTAGGTATTCTTGCACCTAATTTTGTAAATTTTTTAGGATTTTTTAAGAAATCAATTAATTCTTGAACTTCTTCTTTTTCTTCATCTAAACCAGCTACATCTTTAAATGTTACTTTTTTGTTATCTTCATTTAATTTTGCTCTACTCTTACCAAAATCCATTGATTTGTTTGCAGCACCCATTTGTTTTGAAATAAATATAAATGCTACAATTAATAATATTAATGTTGGTAAAACATTCAAAATAAATGACATAATTGTACTTGAAGCAGGGTCTGCTTCTGTATTAATTTTTATATCAGACTTTAGTATTTCTGCAACTACCTCATCTGATAAAGGTGCTTTTAAATAAAAATTTTCTTCTCCATCTTCTGTTTTAATTACACCTGATATTTCATATATTCCTGCAGTTTTTCTTGGAACAATTGTTAATTCTTCAATATTTTTTTCATTAATTTCATTAACAAATTTGTCATATGATAATTCTACTATTTTAGTATTTGATATACTCATAAAAAATAAAACACTTATCATAAAAATAATTAAAAAACTATAAGGAACTACGGTTTTTTGGATTTTTTTTCTATTCATAATATTCCTCCTTAGTAATATTTAAGTATTATATCACATTTTTCATTTTTTTGCTTATCAAATTTTGATTTTTTTAATCCTGGTAGCCAAACTACAGTATCACAAGCATCTACTACAACTGGCCACATATCTCTATCATTTACTTTTATTTTTTCATTTATAAAAATATCGTTTATTTTTTTACTAGATAACATTCCCTTTATATGAATACGATCTCCATTTTTTCTTGTTCTTACTCTTAGTGGAAATTTAACATCTTCTTTACTTAATCTACATATAAAATTGTTATTTAATTCTGTTTCATTTATTACTTCTATATTTTTTCCATTTGGAAGACTTAAATAATCAATTATTTCGATTTCATATTCATTTGGTTTTATTTCTTCTGATACAAATATTAATTCATTATATTGTTTTAGCGCTTTCAAATTGTTAGGTAAATATATATATGCATTAGCTTTTTTTGATTTAATTAAATTATATATTAATTCTGCATGATGATCTGTTATTAACATTAAATCTTCTTGATATAATTTTTCTAATATATAATATATAACTTTCATTGCTATTACATTCTCTAGTTTTTCAAATTCAACAATATTTAAAATATTTTGTGGAAAAACTTTTGGTATTATTTTTTCTACTTGCTTATCTATATAATTATTATATTCTAATAATATTGTACTAAATTTATAAAATTTTTTATGAACATTTCTATCTTCTTTTTTAAATTCTGGTACTATATATTTACGATATCTATTTCTTGTATGAATATCTTCATTATTTGTACTATCAATAAAATAATGAATTTTATGTTTTTTATTATATTCAATTAATTCTGCTTTAGTAACTTCAATAAAAGGTCTTACAATCTTGTAATTTCCTCTATTAACAATTTTACTAAATCCACTATATCCTCTTAAAGTTGAACCTCTTGTTAATCTCATTAAAATTGTTTCAATTAAATCATCACCATGATGGGCAGTAAACAAGTATTTAGCATTATATTCTTTTACTAATTTTTCAAAATAATTATATCTTTTGGTTCTTGCTTCATTTTCAAAGTTATCATCACCATAATCTTCAATTATCATAGTTTCAAATATGATATTATTGTTTCTACAAAATCTTTCTACATATTTTTGTTCTTCTAATTGTCCAGGCCTACCTGTATTATGATTAACATGTGCACATATAACTTCTACATCAATTGCTTTTTTTAGTCTAGCTAAAATATGTATTAATGCCATTGAATCAGGTCCACCTGAAATTGCTGCTACTATGGTATCACCATATTTTATATGTAATTCTTTTAACAAAAAATCATATACACTATTCATACCAACACCTCTTATATATTTTATAATATATATTCAAATTTAACAAGTAATTAAGATTAAAATTTAGATTTATATTTATTTCAAACTTATTTTAAGTTAAAATTCAATAACGTAAAATAAGTTGATTAAAATAGATATTAGGTGATGGTATGTATAGAAGACTAAGAAGTTTAAGAGAGGATTTAGATTTAAATCAAACAGAAATGGCCAAATTACTTAATATGTCACAAACTGGTTATTCACAATATGAAACTGGTACAAATGATATTCCAACTAGTATTTTAATCAAATTGTCAAAAATACATAATGTTAGTATCGATTATATTTTAGATTTAACTGATATAAAAAAACCATATGAAAGGAAAAAAGAAAAAATACATAATTAAATGTATTTTTTTTAACCTATTATACTTTTTAAAATACCAAATGATAAAATCATCATTATTATTCCTGCTAAAAGTACACCTAAAGATGCAGCTACAAATGATTTTTTCTTATTCATATCAAGTAAGGCTGCTATTAAACATCCAGTCCAAGCCCCAGTTCCTGGTAAAGGAATTCCTACAAATAATAATAATCCCCAAAATTCATATTTTTCTATTTGTTCTTTTTTAGACATAGCTTTATTTTCTAATTTATTTACTAAACCACTAAATAATTTTGTTTTTTTCATTTTATTGAATAATGGTGTTATAAACCATAAAATAAATGGTATTGGTAATATATTTCCTAAAAAACAAACTATAAAACTTGTTATGGGGTTCATATCTAATAATGATGCTGCTATTAAACCTCCTCTTAATTCTAAAATTGGCAACATTGAAATAATAAATACTATTAATTCTTTTCCAAACGCTAAAGAGGTTAATCCTCCTAATAATCCTACTAAATTTTTTGCTAATTTATTTGTCATAATTACATCTCCATATCTTTTATTAAGTTTGTAGCTGCTATTGCTCCTTCTGAAGCTGCTGTTATTATTTGATATACATCTTTTTTTATTACATCTCCACAAGCATATAAACCTTTTACATTTGTTTTCATTTTATTATCAACTATAATATAATTATTTTCTGTTTTAACATCAATATTTAAATATTCTAGGTTTGGTGTTAATCCTATATATATAAATATTCCTGAGCAATTAATTATTCCCTTATTTGTGTTAACTGAAACTATTTTTTCATTTTCACTATTTATTTTTTCAATTGTACAATTGTAAATTATTTCTATGTTTTTTTTACTAAATACTTCATTTTGTAATATTTTCATTGCTCTTAATTTCTCACTTCGATTTAATATAGTTACTTTTTTACATATTTTTGATAAATATAGACTTTCTTCAAAAGCACTATTTCCGCCACCAACAACAATTACTTCTAAATTTTTATATAAAAATCCATCACATAATGCACAATAGCTAACTCCTTTACCAATAAATTTATCTTCTATTCCTAATTTATTTGGAGTTCTTCCTGTTGCGACAACAACATTTTTAGTTATATATTTTTCTTTATTTGTTTCTATAATGAAATTTTCTTTTTTTGTTATTTTTATTACTTTTTCATATTTTAGTGGAATATTCATTTCATTAATTTGATTTTGAATATTCATAACTAATGTTGGTCCATCTATTTTTATAAAACCTGGATAATTTTCTATATTCGAAGTATTATTTATTTGACCACCAGGAATATAACTTTCAAATATTGCTATATCCAAATTTGCTCTTTTTAAATATATTGCTGCAGACATTCCTGATATACCTGAACCAATTACAATTGCATCATATATTTTCATATTTATTTCTCCCTATTCTTTATCAGTATAATTATACCTATTACGATTCCTATAATTGATACTAATTGAGCTATTCTTAATGTCCCAAAATATAAACTATCTTGTCTTAAAGATTCTATTAAAAATCTACCTATTCCATACCATATTAAATATACACTAAAGGTTGAACCTTTTTTAAAGGCTCTACTTTTTATCATAAATAATAATATTAAAAATCCAATTAAACACCATAATGATTCATATAAAAATGTAGGATGATAATAATTACCATTAATATACATTCCATCAATTATAAATTGGGGAATATGAAGATTTTTTAATGTTTCTAATGTTGTTATAGATCCATATGCTTCACTATTCATGAAGTTACCCCAACGACCTATTGCTTGACCTAATATCAAACTAACAACCATAATATCTAAAATTTTAAATGTTTCTACATTATGTTTTTTTGTATAATAAATTGTAAAAATTAAAGAGGTTATTACACCACCATGGATTGCTAAACCACCTTCCCATATTTTAAATATATTTAATAAATTATTTGAATAATAATCTAAGTTAAATAATACATAATATAATCTGGCTCCTATTATTGCTATTGGTATTAAATAAAAGAAATAGTTTGTTATAAATTCTTCGCTAATATTTTCTTTTTTGGAATTTTTTAAAGCTAAAGCACCACCTAATAAAAATCCTAAAAATACAATTATTGTATACCAATAAATTTTAATTGTTCCTAAATCTAAGAATATTGGATTCATAATTATTGTTCCTTTCCTATTACTGGTTTTATTACTAATTTATCCATTATCATATTCATTATTGATATTAATATAGCAGCAAAACATGCTATAAATATTCCATTAATTGTGAAATGATTTCCTAAAATTAAATCAACTATTTTTAATATAATTACATTTATAAATGGATAAAATATTCCTAAAGTAAGGGCCGTTATTGGAATCGTAAATCTTACAATTATTGGTTTAATAGTTTTATTTAATATATATATTACAACAGATGCTATTAAAGCCCATAGTCCATAATAACTATTGTCTATTTGTATTGTATTAGGAAATATCATTGATACAGTTACAAGTATTAATGAATAACCAACCATATATATCAACCATTCTAGAAAGTTACTGATTCTTTTTTCATTTGATTTTATTTTTTCTTTCACCTATTTTCACCTTACTTTTGTCTATATTTTATTATACTAAATATTTGCTTTTAATTCAAATAAAATATCTCTTAATTCTGTTGCTCTTTCAAAGTCTAATTCTTTAGCAGCATTATGCATTTCAGTTTCTATTTTATTTATTAATTCCATTGTTTCTTTTTTACTTAATTTTTCTGGTGATTTTTCTTCTATTTCTTTATTATTTGTGACAACTTCTCTTATTTCTTTTATTATTGTTTTAGGTATAATATTATGTTCTTTATTATATTTTTCTTGTATTTTTCTTCTTCTTTCTGTTTCTTTTATTGCTTTATCCATTGAGTCACTTGTTGTATCAGCATACATTATTACATGACCATGTTCATTTCTTGCAGCTCTACCTATTGTTTGAATTAAGCTTCTATCACTTCTTAAAAATCCTTGTTTGTCAGCATCCATTATTGCTACTAAAGATACTTCTGGAATGTCTAATCCTTCTCTTAATAAGTTTATTCCAACTAATACATCATATTTACCTAATCTTAAGTCTCTTATAATTTTCATTCTTTCTAATGTTTTTACTTCACTATGAAGATATGCTACTTTTATGTCTAATTTTTTTAAGTATGTTGTTAATTCTTCTGCCATTCTTATTGTAAGCGTTGTTATTAATATTCTTTCATTATTTTTTATTGTTTTATTTATTTGTTCTAATAAATCATCTATTTGATTTTTTGTTGGTTTTATTTCAATTGTTGGATCTAACAATCCTGTTGGTCTTATTATTTGCTCGGCTACTATGTTTGATTTTTCTAATTCATAATCACCTGGTGTTGCAGATATACATATTACTTGATTTATTTTTTCTTCAAATTCATTAAATTTTAATGGTCTATTATCCATAGCACTTGGTAATCTAAAACCATAGTCAACTAATACTTGTTTTCTAGCTTGATCTCCATTATACATTCCTCTTACCTGTGGTAATGTTACATGTGATTCATCTATTACAAGTAAAAAATCTTTTGGAAAAAAGTCAATTAATGTTGTTGGTGTTTCACCTGGAGATTTAAGTGCTAAATGTCGTGAATAGTTTTCTATTCCACGGCAACTTCCAGTTTCAGCTAGCATTTCTAAATCATAGTTTGTTCTTTCATTTAATCTTTGATATTCTAACAATTTATTATTTTCTTTAAAATATTTTAGTCTTTCATTTAATTCTTCTCTTATATTAATAACAGCTTTTTTTATTTTTTCATCGCTTGTTACAAAGTGACTTGCAGCAAATAAACTTATTGATTTTTTATTTTGGATTATTGTTCCTGTTAGAGTATCATATTCATATATTTTTTCTATTTCATCACCAAAAAATTCTATTCTAATTGCTTTTCCATGAGTATTAATTGGCATTATTTCTAAGATATCACCTTTTACTCTAAAGGTTCCTCTTTTTAATTCTAAGTTATTTCTTTCATAAAACATCTCAATTAATTTTTCTAATACTTCATCTCTATCTATATTATCTCCAATATTAAGTGTTAACATTTTTTTTTCGTATTCTTCTTTATCACCTATACCATAGATACAAGAAACACTTGCTACTACAATTACATCATTTCTAGTTAAAAGTGCTGACGTTGCAGCATGTCTTAATTCGTCTATTTCATCATTAATTGATGCATCTTTTTCAATGTATGTATCTGATGAGGCTACATAGGCTTCAGGTTGATAATAATCGTAATAAGATACAAAATATTCTACTCTGTTTTCTGGAAATAATTCTTTTAATTCGGAATAAAGTTGACCTGCAAGTGTCTTATTGTGTGCCAAAACTAGAGTTGGCTTGTTTACTTTTTCAATTACATTAGCAATTGTAAACGTTTTACCAGTTCCTGTTGCACCCAATAAAACTTGGTATTTTTCACCATTTTCTATTCCCTTAGCTAATTTGTCTATTGCTTCTGGTTGGTCTCCTGAAGGTTTATATTTTGAAACTAATTTAAACATAATTGTCACTTTCTTTCTATTATTAATCTTAAAATTTTTATAAATAACATAAGTACATTCTTGTGGTATTATATCATATTTTCATTATTATATCTTAGTTTTATATTAAATACATAATAAAATATATTTTTTAGGTAACATTTAATTTTAACTACAAATTAATTTTTTTATATCAAAGAAAAAAAGCGTTTAAAACGCCTTTTACTATTTTATGAAGTTATTTCAGTATACAATGTCATATAATCATTCATATCAAGTGCATTCCAACCCGCAAATTTATCATCACTAGTATTATTAGCACCATAGAAATTTAAATACATAGTTCCTGTTTCATCAGAAATTGTAATTTTTCCACTATAACTAGAATCAGTACTTAATGATACTTTTAATTTTACTGCGGTATCACTTAATGTAACGCTATAATCACTCGCACCTATTGTTAAATATTTACCATCATCAGTCATAATTTGATATAAATATCCATCTGTTGTTTCTTCACCATTTACAAAACTAAATAATGTTCCTGTTGTACTTATTATAGTTGATTTGTCATCAGAAAATGTTGTTGTGTTACTTCCCACTAAACCTATACCACTTGTAATTGAAGAAAGAAGTCCATCTACTTTATAAGATCCACCGGTGTTAGCAATATAATATTTATTACCCTCTAAAGTAGCTAAATCAGTTACATCAATTTTAGTGTAATTAAAACTTTTTTCACTTTCAAGTGTATATGGATTATTTAAGGTACCATCTCCATCAAAATTTAAATTTCCATCTATAGTTATTACAGGTCTAAGTCCATAACTAGCAGTAAGCAAACTTTTACTCCAGTCAAATACAGAACCTGATGAGTTAACAAAGAAAACACCACCATTTCCTTGATTTGTATCTACATAGCCAGGTGATAAAGTCCACCAACTAGATTTACTATATAAAAAGTAACTTGTATTTTCTTTATAATAAGAACCACCAGCTAATACAACTTCTTCCGCACTTATTAGTCCTATATTACTTGTAAATAATGAACTACTAGGACAAACTAATGAAGGGGAATATAATGCTGAATCTGAACCTATATTTAAATAAGATTGAAAATAATATACATCCGTTTCAGTCCAATAACCTGTTTTAGTTTGATTAGTAAAATCATTACAAAATTTGCTTGTAACAATATACTCACTATAATCACTTAAATTACTAGTATACCATGTATCTATCATTGTTTTAGCATAACTATTAGTATATCCTAAAATTGTTTCTGCTTCATCTAAACTCGATACACTAGATGTCGTATTATACTGATACGAACCAATTGAATTATTTAAAATTAATCTTAAGTTACCATCTTCATCTACTTGTAAAATTCTCCAAATATTTCCTGCAAAAAAAACATAATTATTTGATACATTTCCTCTAAATATAATTGCATTACTATTACCATTTATACCTTTGGTTCTAATTAATCCACTATCAGTTGCTATATTACCAAATGTAGATGTTTTATCATCACTAGACATAGTATCTAAATCATATAAAGTAATATCTTCTTCATTTCCTGAATCAACAAAACTTGTAATAATTTTTCTTTTCATATTGGTCATATCACTTATAGTAATAATTATATTACCATCTACATCAGGTATCTGTAGAATATTATCACTATATGTGTATTCACTACCACTTGTAAGTGATGAATTATTCATATTAACTAAGAGATTTTCAGTAGAATTCATAGTAAAGGAAGCTGAAAAAGTTGTCCCTTCAATAGCCATATTACTTAATCCATCTGTACTATCAAATCCTACATATGTTACATTATAAACAATACTAAAAGTAAAATCAATTTTTAAATTGTAATTTGTAATAGAACTATCATATTTTCCTTCTTTATAAGAAACTTTAATTTTTATTTTTTTCTTAACACCTAAATTACATTTAGTATCTTCACATATTTTATCACCAATATTATAATCTATTAATTCAGCATTTAAATTTTCATTATCAATTGAAAAATTACTAATAGTAACATCTACATTTCCTAAATTATAAACATCAATTTCATATATAATATAAGATTCTTCACTATTTAAATTAATGCTAGAAGTAATATTACTAACATTATATTCTTCATAGTTACTTATTGCGTCATTTACATCATTAACTGAAACTCCCATAATTCTAACATCTTTATCAATTCTAACTGTAGCAGCAATATCTTGAATAGATAGTTTATTTTGAAAAGATGAAAATCCAATACTTAATCCTAATACAACAAAAGAAAGAAGAAAACAAATAATAACATTTCTTCTTTTAAAATTACTATTTAAATTATTTTCTTTTCTTTTTTTCATCTTTCATCAAATCCACTTCTTTTAAAGTATAGACATAAAGATTTTGTTCATGTAAGATATAAAAATGGGCTTTTTGGTGTTCTGATACGCTATAATACATAATTGGTAACCTTAAATTGTCTCTTACATCAACTAACTCTTCAAAACTACTTATTTTAAGTATATTATAGTCATTAAATTCTGGTAATGACCTTGTTTCTACAATCAAACGATCATATTCTTTTAAATATTTATGAAGTATTTTATCATAATGGTTTTTATTTTTTGTTAGAGAATGTAATAAAGAAATAATTTTTAATAATTTAAATATTGCATATATTGTAAGAATAACTCCTATTATTAAACATACCCAATTATTTATACTAATCTTACTTTTAATAACATCTTCCTTATAACTATTACTAATATTATTTGATTCTATTTGTATAGATTTTAAAGATAAAGGAATTGTAACTGAGGCAACACTGCTTTCTGGAATATTCAAAATTTCATCGAATTCATTATAAACAGCAAAATAAACTTCTAAGTAACTGTCTGTATCAACACCATATTGAGATTTAAAATTATTAGCAATTTGATTATAAAAATCATAATTTATACTAATTTCTTCATTTATTTTATAAGTATCAACATTTATTTGAGTAATACCTAAATTTTTTAAAATATATTCTTTTTCATAATATATAGATGATGTTTCTTTATTTTTAATAACTAAATTTGCAGCAACTTTGCATTTTAAATATTGACCTAGATAATCTTTATCACCAGTAAGTTTATAATCAAAGTTTATAGAAACTTTATTAATTAAACTTGCAACATATGATTTTCCTTTTTCTAAACATTTATTTTCATAAAATTCATTTTCATTTAAACATACAGAATAATCTATATTTCCATTTTCATTAACTAGAAATGTTTTTTCTTGAGTTGTATTAATTGAATAAAATATTAAATAAATGCCTAAAATAAATGTCATTAAAAATAAAACGAAATTAAAAATTATACTATTTTCATAATAACTATGAAATTTTTCAAAAACAAAATTTTTCTTATTTGACTTTTTCTTTTCTATATTTGATATTTTTTTATTCAAAGTCTTTTGTTTTTTCATAAGATTACCTCCTTACCACAATT
>CAZXOH010000017.1:0-11408 GCA_964642345.1 uncultured Muribaculaceae bacterium
CCGTGCTCAAAAATTTCACCTCCTTCTTATTAAAATTATTAGACAAAACTTTTTAATTTCCTTAAAAAATCGAAAAAAATAATAATTTATTTGAAGAATTATTTTTATTTATTAAAAATAAAATAATATAGGTGGTACAATATGAAAATAATTCCTAATGTGCCTCCCAAAATATTTACATTAAGTGCAATTACTGTTGGTTATCTTCTTATTGATGATACAACAGCAAATGAACAAAATGCTTTGGGAAATTGGTTAATGTTGACAGCACAAGTATTATGCACAAATGCTTTTTATAAACAAGTTCAGGAAGAAAGAGGAATAGGTAATTTAAATCAATCTATATTACAAAATAAAACTAAGTATTCAAAACATGCAAATTATAATAAATATAATATAAATAATAATTATCAACATAATATGAAATCTAATAATTCTGATAATATCGATTGCAGCGTTTTTAGTGACGATAATATTACTGCTGATACCATTGAAATATTACAAAAAATGGTCGATGCAATCCAAAAGGAAATAAATGAATTAAAAAGTTAATAAATATAAAATACATATATATTTTATATAGATATTTATCTTAAAATGACTATGAAACATAAAACTGGTGTTGAAATAAATATTAAATTGACAAAATTAAATTTAGTGATATTATATTAATGCAAATTAAAAAAGAAACGGAGCGAGTTAATTTGAGAAAAATTAAAATAAACATGAAAGCAATATCAATTTTGTCTGCATTTGTATTAACTAACACGTTGATATGTCAAAAATTTCCTAGGGCTATTTTTTCACCAAAGGCCACATCATCTATTGACATAAGTGACCTTGATGTTGAATCTATGCAAATAAAAAATAAAATTTTTTTAGCAAGTAACAATAATAATGAGCAATCTACAAATTTAACAGACCAACAAAACACTAGTACCGAAACCATAGTAATTAGTTTTGCTGGTGACTGTACACTTGGAAATGATAAAAAAGTAACTTACTTTGATGATATGGTTTCTGAGCAAAAAAAAGATTATACATATTTTTTTAGAAACGTTAGAAATATTTTTGAATCAGATGATTATACCTTAGTAAATTTAGAAACTACATTTACAGATGCAACACAATATGCTGAAAAGCAATTTAACTTTAAAGGTGATTATGAATATGTAAATATATTAAAAGAAGGCAACATTGAGGGAGTTAACATTTCAAATAACCATACAAAAGATTACTTAGAAAAAGGATATACTGATACATTAAATACACTTAAAAATGCTGATATAGATTATTCCGGCGATGATTATATACACATCGAAAAAATCAAAAATGTTAAAATTGGATTTATTGGTTTTAAAAATGCAAATTTATCAATTGAAAATATTGATGAAAAACTTACACAATTAAAAAAATATAATCCTGAAATAATAGTTGCTTCCTGTCATTGGGGAATAGAAGGTACAAATGAATTTAATCAAGAACAACAAAATTTCGCACATTATTTAATTGATAATGGTGCTGACATCGTAATTGGACACCATCCTCATGTACTTCAAGGAATAGAAGAATACAAAGGCAAACATATTATTTATTCATTAGGGAACTTTTGCTTTGGTGGAAATAGAAATCCAAACGATAAAGATAGTATGATAATTCAAGAAACTTTTAATATAAAAAACGGTAAATTAACCAATAATGAAATAAAAATAATACCATGTTCAATTTCATCTGTAGCAAACACTAATAATTTTCAACCAACACCTCTATCTGGCGAAGAAAAAGAAAGAGTTTTGAATAAAGTTTTAAAATATAGTTACAACTTTGAATATTAAATCTCTACACATTAAATATTCAATAAAGTTAAAAAATTAAACTTAATAATCGAATAACTAGTAACATAGTTATTTTTTTGATATAATTTATATATAAAATGAATTGATACAAGCTTTGATGAAATACAAAAATGTAAAAATAAAAGTAAACATAAAAGGAGTAAAGAATTATGACAAAAATAAATAACTATTTAAAAGAAAATATAACAAAAATAATTTTATATTTTGTACTTCTTAGTCCAATTTTTGACTTAATCACTTCATTACTTCTAAATGTAGCAAAAATTGAATTTAACTTTATAATTGCATTTAAGATGTTATTTATGCTCATATGTATTTATTACTTATTTTTTATATCAAAGGCGAAATATAAGAAGATATCAATTGCATACATCATTACTACATCCATATATATAATTGTATATTCATTAATAACAATTAAACAAAAAGATTTAAATGTATTACCATATGAAATACAAAATTTATTTAGAAGTTTTTTCTATCCACTTACTTTGGTATCAATTTTTAATATATATGAAGAAAAACAATTTAACATTGATAATAAACATTTATCAATAATTCTTTTGATATATATCATTTTACTCTTTATACCGACAATTACAAAAGCAGATTTTTCAAGCTATGCCTATAGTAAGGTAGGCTCAATAGGTTGGTTTAATTCAACAAATGAAATTGGAGCAATCATATCGATTTTATTACCATTTGGAATTTATAATTTATTTAAAATTAAAAATTTAGTATTGAAAATAACAATCCTATTAATATCAATTTATACATATTTTTCATTGGGAACAAAAGTACCAATACTGAGTCTTGTAATTGTAATAATGACTTATCTTTTAATTTATGTAATTAAAATCATAAAACTAAAAAAAATAAAAAATATATTAATTATAATTATTTCAATATCAATAATAACTATAACATCAATTATATTAATTCCTAAAACATCATTTTACAAAAACATAAAAATTCATTTAGATTTTCTTGAAATTAAATCAATTACCGACTTTTATGATGTTCATATAATCGATCATTTTATCTTTAGTGAAAGAGTAAGCTTTTATATAGACACAAGGAAAAATTACATAAAAGCACCAATAGAACAAAAATTGTTAGGCATTGGATATATTGAAAATTATGGAACAGATAACGTTAAAATTAAAACAATAGAAATGGATTATTATGATATATTCTTTAGAAATGGTTTAATTGGATTTACATTATACTTTATTCCATATATTATAATATTAATCAAAATATTTAAAAAATTAAGTTTGAAAAATAATATTTTAACAATTGAAAAATTAAATCTTTACTTAAGTATAATATTGATATTAATTTTATCGTTATTTTCTGGACATATAATAACATCTCCATCTGTAAGTATTTTTTGTATAATTATATTAATTATGACATTGAAGGAGGATAATAATGAAAACGGCATTTTTGATAGTTAACTATAATGATTATAAAACAACAATTCAACTTTTAAATAATATTAAAGAATTTCAATCATTAGATAAAGTACTAGTTGTTGATAATAATTCTACTGACAATTCCTTTAATGAAATAAAAAAATATATTAAAAAAAATAAAAAAGATAAATTTATGGAAATAATAAAAAATAAAAAAAATAATGGATATGGCCCAGGAATAAACTATGGCGCTAAATACCTAAAAAAAACAATAGGAGATTGTTATTTAATAATAAGTAATGCTGATATAATAATATATTCAAATGAAGATATAGTTAAATTAATATCATCATTTGATTCAAATACTGCTGTTGTCGCACCAATTATTAAGGAGCATATAGGTATAAGCAGAGGATGGAAAGTACCAACTCCATTTCAAGATAGTTTATTAAATATAATATATATTCATAAATATTTAAGACCTAAATTACTTTTTTATAAAGATGAATATTATGATAAAAAAAATATACAAGTTGAAGCTGTTTCTGGATGCTTTTTTGTAATAAATTCAAAATATTTGGAAAAAGTAAATTATTTCGATGAAAATATGTTTCTATATTATGAAGAAAATACTTTAGCACAAAAATTAAAAAGAATAAAAAAGAAAACAATTATTAATACCCAAGTAGAAGTATTTCATAATCATTCTATAACAATTGATAAAAATATAAATAAATTAAAAAAATATAAAATATTAAAAAAAAGTCAAATGTACTTTCAAAAAAAATATAATAATGCCAATATATTAGAACAAACATTATTATTTATAACAAATAAAATAACTTTATTATTACTAAGTGTAATATATAAAATTAAAAGATAGGAGTATGTATGAAAAAAGAAAAAATTAGTGTTATAGTATCTTGCTATAATGAAGAAGAAACAATCCCATATTTTTATGAAGAAATAACAAAAGTTGCAAAAAAAATGAATGAAGTTGACTTTGAATTTATGTTTGTTAATGATGGTTCAAAAGATAAAACCTTAGAATTAATCAAAGATTTAGCAAAAAAAGATAAACGAGTAAGATTTATATCATTTTCTAGAAACTTTGGAAAAGAAGCTGCAATGTTTGCTGGATTAGAAAATGTTACAGGTAACTATATAACATTAATGGATGCAGATTTACAAGATCCACCATCAATGTTACCTGAAATGTTTAAAATTATTAAAGAAGAAAAATATGACTCTGTTGGAACAAGAAGAGTAACTAGAAAAGGTGAACCACCAATAAGAAGTTTTTTTGCAAGATGTTTTTATAAAATAATAAATAAAATGTCAAAAGTTGAAATGGTAGATGGTGCCAGAGATTATAGATTAATGACTAGACAAGTAGTTGATTCAATTATTTCCTTAAAAGAATATAATAGATATTCAAAAGGATTATTCAGTTTTGTTGGTTTTGATACTAAATGGCTAGAATATGAAAATGTTGAAAGAGTTGCTGGAGAAACAAAATGGTCTTTTTGGAAATTATTTAAATATGCTATTGAAGGAATAGTAGCATTTACTACTGCACCTTTATCTATAGCAGCTATACTAGGTGTCTTAATGTGTTTTATTGCCTTTGTTGCTATTATTGTTGTTATAATTAAAACTCTTGCATTTGGTGATCCAGTTGGTGGTTGGCCATCAACAATATGCATTTTATTATTTGTTAGTGGGATTCAATTATTTTGTATGGGAATAATTGGACAATATTTAGCAAAAACATATTTAGAAACAAAAAATAGACCAATATATATTGTAAAAGAAACAGAAAAGGATTTGTAAATTATATAAACAAAAGACTTTGTAATGTTAAAGTCTTTTATTTGTAGATAAAAAATGATATAATTGTATAAGTTAGATATGGAGGCAAATATGAAAAATATAGATAATGCCATTGAAATTAAAAATATGACTAAAAGTTTTAAACTTTTTTATGATAAACCAAGCACTTTAAAAGAAAGACTTGTTTTTTGGAATCATAAAAAAGCTGAAACTAGGACAGTTTTGGATAATATAAATTTAGAAATAAAAAAAGGGGAAACAGTAGCTCTTATTGGTGTTAATGGTAGTGGTAAATCTACATTACTTAAATTAATGACAAAAATTATTTATCCAACAAGTGGTGTAGTAAAAACAAATGGAAAACTTACTTCACTTTTAGAATTAGGCGCTGGTTTTCATCCTGATTTTACGGGGAGAGAAAACATATATTTTAATGCCTCAATTTTTGGATTAACTAGGAAAGAAATAGATAAGAGATTAGACAAAATTATAGAATTTTCGGAATTGGAAGAATTTATTGATAACCCGGTAAGAACATATTCATCTGGTCAATATATGAGATTAGCTTTTTCAATAGCAATAAATGTTGATGCTGAAATCCTTTTGATTGATGAAATTTTAGCTGTCGGTGATCAACATTTTCAAGACAAGTGTTTTGCGAAACTAGAAGAACTAAGAGATAGTGAAAAAACAATTGTTATTGTTAGCCATAGTTTAGAATCAATTGAAAGAATTTGTACTAGAGGAATTTGGATTCATGAAGGAAAAATAATGAAAGATGGAAATATTCATACCGCTATAAAAGAATATTTAAAAGTATGTGAATAGGAGACTAATATGAAATTATTTAAAGATTTATATAATTATAGGGAACTTTTAAAATCAAATGTAAAAAAAGAAATTAGAGGAAAATATAAAGGTTCATTTCTTGGCGTTCTTTGGTCTTTTGTTAATCCTTTATTAATGACATCAGTATATGCTATAGTATTTCCATATTTGATGAGAGGTTCAAATTATGAACACTATACAACATTTTTAGTTATTGGTATTTTGTGTTGGAATTGGTTTACTATATCAATATCACAAGGAACATTTACGATTATAGGAAATGGACCAATAATCAAGAAAGTTTATTTTCCAAGAGAAATATTACCAATTTCTATTGTAACAAGTGGTATGGTTAATTACTTAATTTCTTGCATAATTATATGTTTATTTTTAATATTTAGTGGAATTGGTTTTAGTATATATATATTTATATTACCTTTAGTTATAATTACACAATATTTACTAACTTTAGGTATTATATTTATAACTAGTGCGATAAATGTATATATAAGAGATTTGGAATATATAGTTAATTTTATTGTTCAGATGTTATTTTACGGAACTCCAATTTTATATTCTATGGATATATTTACAAATGCACCAAAATTAATAATAAATTTGATTAATTTGAATCCTATGTCAACAATAGTAAATTCTTATAGAGATATCTTTTATTTTCAAACAATGCCGAATATGATGAATCTTTTATTAGTGTTTGCAGGTAGCATAATACTATGTTTAATTGGTTTAGTTATATTTAGAAAACTTGAGAAAGGTTTTGCAGAGGAAGTATAATGACATCGTTTATAATATTGCATTATAAAAACCTAAAAGATACTATTGAATGTATTGAATCAATAAACAGAATAGATGGGGATAAATCAATAATAGTTGTCGATAATAATTCTACAACTGAAGAAGAACAAAAAATCATATTAAAATATACTGAGGATTTAATTTTACTAAAAGAAAATATGGGATTTGCTAAGGGAAATAATGAAGGTTGTAAATATGCGATAAAAAAATATCACCCAGACTTTTTGTGTGTTATTAATAGTGATACAATAATAGAACAAAAAAAATTTATTTCAGAAATAAATAATTTATATAAAAAATATAATTTTGATATTTTGGGGCCAAAAATATTACCTGAAAATTCTGAATCTTGTAATCCCTTTAAAGCGTATAAAAATATATCTGATGTAAACAAGAAAATAAATTATACTAAAAAATTAATAAAAATTTATAGTAGTCCAATTTTAAGAAATTTGTTAATAATTTATTCTAAATTTAAAGATATTTTTAGAATAAAAGAAAAAAACACAAATGGTTTAAAACTAGAAACTGGCGTACCACTTCATGGCTGTGCTTTAATTTTTTCTAAAAAATATTATGAAAAATTTAGTGATATATTTTACCCTAATACTTTTTTGTTTCATGAAGAGGAGTTTTTATATTTAAGATGTAAACAATATAATTTAACTTCATTATATAGTCCATCTATAGAAATATATCATAAAGAAGGTCAATCTGTTAATAAAACATTTAATAATAGAAAATATGATTCTTTGATATTTAGAAATAAAGAAATTTTAAAGTCGCTAGAATTACTTAAGAAAGAGATGAAAAAAAATGAAAAAGGGAATATCAATAATAATACCATGTTATAATGTTGAGAAATATTTAAGTAGATGTATTGATTCAATTTTAAATCAAACATATAAAGATTATGAGATAATTATGGTTGACGATTGCTCTACTGATAATACCTGGTCAATAATTAATCAATATTCTAAAAATTATTCTAATTGTATTGCAATAAAAAATGAAAAAAATAGTGGTGCTGGGTATTCAAGAAATAAAGCTTTGGAGATAGCTAAATATGATTATATTTCATTCATAGATTCAGATGACTATATAGAAGATAATTTTTATTTGGAATTATTAAATTCTATTGAAAAAGAAGAATCTGATGTTGCAGTTTGTGATATATATGTTAGATATACAGATGGTGAAACCCAAGATGTTAGAAGTTCTGCATCTCAAGATCCATCTGATAAATATTGGTTTATAAATAACGGCTTAGCAGCGTCACCATGCAATAAAATTTTTAAAAGAGAACAATTATTAAAATATCCATTCGCAGAAGGAATTATGAATGAAGATGTTCCAACAGTACTTGCAATACTTATTAATTGTTCAAAAATTGCTTATTGCAAAAGTACATATTATAATTATGTTCAACATAAAAATTCTATACAAAATAAAAATCTTTCTGATAAAAAATTAGATATTTTTAAAGCACTAGATTTATTAGAAGAAAGAGTACCAAGAAATGAACAAAACAATAAATATTGGACTGCAATTGTTTTCAACCAATTGATTATGTTCTTAATATATGTCATTCCTAAAGATCATAGTTTCCTAGAAAGAAAAAAATTCCTGAAGAAATTTTACAAATTATGTTTAAAATATGATATATATAAAAATAATTTATGGTGGGATTTTTTAGCCGATCAAGGAAAATACCATAATATATATTATAGATTCTATATAAAATTTCTTAGAATGAGATGTTATTTTTTAGCAAGCCTAATAATCTCTATGTATAAATTCTATAATAAGCATCTAAAAAAACCTATCATTAAAGAGAATATAAACATGAATGATTTAATTAAATTGTCAAAAAGACAACAAATGATGAAAGATAGATATAATATATCAGTCGTAATCCCTAATTATAATTACGAACAATTCTTATATCAAAGATTATATAGTATATTAAATCAAAAAATAAAGGTGTCAGAAATTATTATACTGGATGATTGTTCAACAGATAATAGTAGATTAATTATAGATGAAATTGTAAAAAAATTAAACAAGTACATAAATATTAAATCTGTATACAATGAAACAAATTCAGGTTCTGCTTTTAAACAATGGAGAAAGGGATTTGAAATTGCAAATGGCGAATACATATGGATTGCTGAAGCTGATGATTATTGTAATTGCAATTTTCTAAAAGAAATTGTTAAACCAATAAAAAAAGATAAAGATGTTGTAATTTCATATTCTGATACAGCATTTATTAATAAAGATGGAATGATGATTTTAAGAACAATTAAACCAGAAATTGATATTATGAAAACAGGTCACTGGGATACTAATTTTATTAACGATGGGAAAAATGAAATTAAAAATTATTCATTTTTAAATTGTACAATTGCAAATGTTTCTTCTGTCTTATTTAAAAAAAATAACTATTCAAAATATTTTGAAGAGTCTGGTAAATTTAAACAAGCGGGAGATTGGTTATTCTATGTAAATGTTATGTCGCAAGGAAAAATTGCTTTTTGTAATAAAGCTTTGAATTACTATCGTGTACATGGTAACAATGTTACATCAACAACTAAGAAACAAGCTCATTTTGATGAAATAAAATTAGTTCACAAGTCAATTAATGAAAAAATGGAATTTAATGAATTTCAAAAAAACGAAATAGAAAAAAGATATTCTTTCCTAGCAAAAGTTTGGGATATAAAGTTACATTAATTGTAACTTTTTATTTTACTAAATATATGGTATAATCAAATAAGGTGGTAGTATGAATAAAATAGCTAATAAAGCAACATTAATTTTGACTACAATTATTTTTTCTATTATTTTTATATTTTCATTATTTATGCAATCAAATGTTGCTTATAATCAAAATCATTTAATGAGTTTGCTATTAACAGTACCAATATTTATTATTTTTTATAATCTTATAAGGCTCAGAAATGCAGAAAAATTTAAAAATTTATCTATAAAAAAAACGATAATATTCTTGATAATATATTTTTTAGTAATTTCGGTTATACAATTTATAGTATTTAAATATTTGTCAGTTGAACCAGGATGGGATTTTGGTGTTATTTATGACAATGCCGTTAAATATATAAATGAAGGTACAATTAAAAATTCTGTATATCCAGAATATTTTCAATATTACCCAAATAACATTATGCTTTTTGTAATTGAGATTATTTTTATAAAAGTAGGAAATTTATTCGGAATTAAATCATTATTTAGTTGCTATATTATGAATATTATTTTTATAGATTTTGCTATGCTATTATTATTTTTAGTATTAAGAAAAAAATATGATAATATAACAGGTATAATAGGTTTGTTAATTTCTCTATTCTTCATACCATTATTTTTATACGTTCCGATTTTTTATAGTGATACAATGTCATTGTTTATCCCATTATTAATAATGTTATTGTATCTATATGTGGATGATAATAAATCAAAGGCTAATTATATTATTTTTGTTTGTTTAGGGTTTGTTTTGTTCTTAGGATGGCAAATAAAAATTAGTTCAATATTTATTCTAATTGCCATTCTTGTTGATTATATTTTAAATCATAAAAAAATATTTATTAATTTATTATTAATGATAATTGTATTTGGAATATCAACCATTTTATTTAAATTATTAATAGTAAATAATGACAGATTTGAATTTCAACAAAATGAATATGGAAGTTATCCATTTACACATTGGATTATGATGGGTGTGGAAGTTATAGAAGACGGTAAATCGGATAGAAATGCATATGGTGGTTATTCTGGTGAAGATTATGATTTATCCAGAAGTTTTCCTACTGGAAAAGATGCAATAAAATTTAATTTAAAAGAATATACAAGAAGAGTAAAAAAATTAGGTATAATTGGATATAATGAATTTCTACTACGAAAAAGTGTTAATATATGGACTGATGGTTACTATTTTTCTGATACAAAAATTAATATAAAACCTAAAAATAGTGATAATCTAATAAGAAATTTTATGTTTAATAATGAAAATAGTAAATTTTTAATGATTAATTTTACACAAGCGGTTCAGTATGTGTTTATTTTAGCACTTATAATTGGTTCGATAATAAAAATATCTTGGAAAGATAACAAATTTGACTATTTAAGATTAACAATAATTGGGTTATTTGTTTTTTTCCAATTTTGGGAAGCTAGAAGTAGATATATATTTAACTACATACCAATATTTATTTTAATAATTATAGAAGGAATGATGATTTTAAATGATAAAAGAATTGATAAAAAAATATAAAGAAATTATAATGTACTTAGTATTTGGAGTTTTAACAACGCTAGTAAATATAGTAAGTTTTTACATAATGGATAAATGTAACATCAACTTATATGTTAATAATACAATTGCCTGGATTTTATCTGTTTTATTTGCTTATATTACAAATAAATTATTTGTATTTGAAAGTAAAAGTTTGGAACCGAAAATTGTAATAAAAGAAGGATTATCATTTTTTGGCTTTAGATTAATATCTTATTTTATGGATATGCTTTGTATATTTATAATGGTAGACATTTTTTCTATAAATAAGATGATTTCAAAAATAGTAGGCAATGTAATAGTAATAATAGCAAACTATATATTCAGTAAGTTATTTAT
>CAZXOH010000018.1:0-6211 GCA_964642345.1 uncultured Muribaculaceae bacterium
TAGTGATTTAAAAATAATTTATGAAGATAATGATATATTAGTTGTAGAAAAACCAAGCGGATTACTTACAATAAGCACTAAAACTGAAAAAGAAAAAACTTTATATCATTTAGTTAGTGATTATGTTAAAAAAAACAATAAAAAAAATCGTATTTTTGTTATTCATAGATTAGATAAAGATACATCTGGTATTGTAATATTTGCTAAAAATGAAAAAATAAAAAATATGTATCAAAATAATTGGAATGAAATTGTAAAAAAAAGAAAATATTATGCCATTGTTGAAGGAAATATAAAAGAATCTGGAATAGTAGAATCATATTTAAAAGAAGATAAAAATTATAATGTTTATAGTACTAAAGATAAAAATGGTAAATTTGCTAAAACAGAATATAAAGTAATTAAAAGTAATGAAAAATATACTTTATTAGATATTAATATATTAACTGGTCGAAAAAATCAAATAAGAGTTCATATGAAAGATATAAATCATCCTATCATTGGTGATAAAAAATATGGTAATAATAATTTTAATCGTTTAGGACTTCACGCTTATGAATTAGAATTAATAAACCCTAAAAATAATAAAATAATGAATTTTAAAATAGATTTACCTATAGAATTAAAAAAATTTATAAATAAAGGTTTTAATTAAAAACAACTATATCATTTAAAGTAAAAATCGTGTATAATAAACATAGAAAAAAGGTGATACTATGTTTATAGATGAAGTAATAATAGATTTAATAGCTGGTACTGGTGGTAATGGATGTATGGCATTCAGAAGAGAAAAATACATTCCAATGGGAGGTCCATACGGTGGTAATGGTGGAAAAGGTTCTGACATTATTTTTAAAGTAGATGAAGGACTAAATACTCTAATAGATTTAAGATATCAAAAAGCAATAAAAGGAAATAAAGGCGCTAACGGAGAAGGAAAAGCAAAACACGGAAAAAATGCCGAAGATGTTATTGTTAGAGTACCACTTGGAACCGTAATAACTGACTTAGACACAAATTTAATAATTGCTGATTTAACAAAAAAAGATGATGAAGTTGTAGTAGCATATGGAGGTCGTGGTGGAAGAGGAAATATGGCTTTCGCAACACGTTCAAATCCAGCTCCAGCATTTGCTGAAAATGGGGAACCTGGTGAAGAAAAAAGAGTAAAAGTTGAATTAAAATTATTAGCTGATGTTGGTTTAGTCGGAATGCCAAGTGTAGGTAAATCAACATTAATATCTAAAATTTCTGCATCTAAACCTAAAATAGCAGCTTATCATTTTACAACTTTGAATCCTAATTTAGGAGTAGTAAGAATAAATGAAAACAAATCATTTGTAGTAGCTGATTTACCAGGATTAATTGAAGGAGCTTCATTAGGAGAAGGACTAGGAGATAAATTCTTAAAACATATAGAAAGAACTAGAATTATAGCTCATGTTATCGATATGAGCGGCTATGAAGGTAGAGATCCTTATGAAGATTATGTAATAATAAATAAAGAATTAGAAAACTTTAATAAAAAAATACTAGAAAAACCACAAATAATAATTGCTAATAAAATGGATATGGAAAGTTCAAAAGAAAATTTAAAAAAATTCGAAGAAAAAGTTAAAACAAAAGTATGTCCTATATCAGCAATGAATAATGAAGGAATAAAAGAAGTATTGGTAGAACTATCAAATATGCTAGATAAAATAGAAAAACAACCATTATATGAAGAAGAAAAATTTGAAAGTCATATCTTATATAAATTTAAAAAAGAACAACCATTTACAATAACTAAAGACAATAATACTTGGGTTATAAAAGGAAAAGAAGTAGAAAAATTACTTAAAATGACTAGATTTACAACAGATGAAGCAGCTAATAGATTCGCAATGAAACTAAGAAAAATGGGAATAGATGACAAATTAAGAGAATTAGGAGCTGTAGATGGTGATAATGTTAGAATATTAGATTTTGAATTTGAGTATAAACTTTAGGTGGTATATGAATGGAATATTAGTAGTTAATAAAGAAAAAAATTATACTAGTAGAGATATAGTTAATATAATTTCTAAAGAATTAAAAACTAAAAAAGTTGGTCATACAGGTACATTAGATCCTATGGCAACGGGTGTATTAGTTGTAACAATAGGTGAATCTACTAAAATAGCAGAACTTTTAGTTTCGACTTATAAAGAATATATAGCAGAAGTAAAACTTGGAATAAAAACAGATACATTAGATATAACAGGTAATATTTTAGAAAAAAAGCAAATAAAATTAGATAAATCTAAATTAGAACAAACAATAAAAACATTTCAAAAAAAATATCTTCAAGAAGTTCCAATATATTCTGCTGTAAAAGTAAATGGGAAAAAATTATATGAATATGCAAGAAATAAAGAAGAAGTAAAATTACCTAAAAAAGAAGTTGAAATAAAAGAAATAGAATTATTAAAATATGCCAAAAATAAATTTACTTTCAGATGTCTTGTAAGTAAAGGAACATATATTAGAAGTTTAATAAATGATATATGTAATGAATTAAATATAATTGGTACAATGTCTGATTTAAAAAGAACAAAACAAGGTAAATTTAAAATTGAAAATTCATATACATTAGAACAAATAAAAAATAATGAATATAAAATATTAGAAATGCAAGAAGTCTTAAAAGAATATCCACAAATTGAAGTAAATGAATACATTGAAAATAAAATAAAAAATGGATGTTTACTAGAAAATAGATATAATGAAAATATAATAGTATTTATAAATAAAAATCAACAAGTAATTGGTATATATAAAAAATATGAAAAAGATTCTAATAAAATAAAACCATGGAAGATATTTAATTAGTTTCTTTTTTTTTTCACAATTAAATGATATAATGAAAAAGGTGATGTTATGATATATTTAGATTATTCAGCAACTACTCCTGTAGATAAAAGAGTATTAGAAACTTATAATAAAGTAACAAATGATTTTATTGGTAATCCTAATTCACTACATAAATTAGGAGTTGAAGCCAAAAAATTAGAAACAGAAGCAACAGAACAAATAAAAAAAATAATGAATTTAACAGATGAAGAAATCATATATACAAGTTGTGCGAGTGAATCAAATAATTTAGCAATCAAAGGAATAGCTCTAAGAAACCAAAAAAAAGGAAAACATATAATTACAACTAATTTAGAACATTCATCTATTTATGGTCCAATAGGTTATTTACAAAATTTAGGATTTGAAATAGATTTTGTAAAAACAAATGAATATGGATTAGTTGATACTCAAAATTTAAAATCATTACTTAGAGATGACACAATATTAGTAACAATAGGTGCAGTTAATTCAGAAACGGGTGTAAAACAAAATATTGAAGAATTAGCTAATATATTAAAAAATTACAATTGTTATTTTCATGTTGATGCGACTCAAGCAGTTGGAAAAATTAAAATAGATTATACAAATGTTGATTTAGTAAGTTTTACAGCACATAAATTTTATGGACCAAAAGGAATAGGTGTTTTAATTAAGAAAAAAGATATTTTAATTGAACCATTAATTCATGGTGGAAAAAGTACAACTAAATATCGTAGTGGAACTCCAGCCTTACCTTTAATTGTTTCTTTATCAAAAGCGTTAAGATTAATTAATGAAGAATTAGAAAATAATTTAATTAAAACAAAAGAGTTAAATAAAAAAATAGTAAAAAAAATAAGTGAATATAGTGATGTTAAAATTAATAGTAATATTTATTCAATACCTCATATTTTAAATATAAGTGTTCTTAAAATTAAACCAGAAACAATGCAACATGCCTTAGAAAACTATGATATATATATTTCTACTCAATCTGCTTGTTCATCAAATAATCCAATCAGTAGATCAGTTTACGAAGTTACTAAAAATGAACTTCAAGCTAAACATAGTATTAGAATTAGTTTATCAGGATTAACAACTATCAAAGAAGTAGATAAATTTTTAGAAGCATTTGATAAATGCTATAAGGAATTAAATGAAATTAGTTAGAATAAGCTCTTCTTGGTGTGTTAGTTGTATAGTAACAAAAAAAGATTGGGATGAACTAAAAACAAGCTATGAATATGAAGAATATGATTATGATTTTGATGAAGAAAAAGTAAAAGAATTAAATGCAGGAAATATATTACCAATTATAATCGTATTTAAAGATAATAAAGAAATAACACGAATAATAGGTGAAAAAAATAAAAAGCAAATATTGGAAATAATAGGTGGTGTAAAATGAAAAAAACATTATATGTTATTTTAATTTTCTTCTTATTTATAATAGGTGTAAATGCTAAAGAAGTAACAGTAAATTTATTCTATAGTAGTTCTTGTCCTCATTGTAAAGCGGAAAAATAATTTTTAAATACAATAAATGATGATGAAGTAAAAATAGAAATGTATGAAGTATCATCTAATACAGAAAATAGTAATTTATTAGATTTAGTAAAACAAAGTTTAAATTGTACTAATAATTATGTTCCATATACAGTAATTGGTGATATTGGACTTACAGGGTATAGTGATAATATTAAATCACAAATATTACATTTTATAGAAAAATATAAAAAAGAAGACTATATTGATGTAGTAGCTAAAGTAAAAGAATCTGGAACAAGTATTGATTTAAATAAAACAAAAGAAGAAATTAAAGAAGCAGAGCAAGAACAATATAATAATGTTACAATTCCATTATTAGGTGAAGTTGATACTAAAAAAGTATCCTTACCTTTAATAGCAATGATAATTGGATTTGTTGATGGCTTTAATCCATGTGCAATGTGGATATTAATATTTTTAATAAGTATGTTAATAGGAATGAATAATAAAAAAAGAATGATTACATTAGGAATAGCTTTTTTAACAACATCTGCTCTTGTATATATGGGAATAATGTTGTCATGGCTAGAAATATTAAAAAAATTAATTAATGAATCATATATGCAATATTTAATTGGAATTGTTGCAATTGTAGCAGCTATTTGGAATTTATATAGTTATTATAAATCAACTAAAAAAGAAACAGGTTGTGAAGTTGTAAATAATAATTCAAGAAAAAAAATAATAAATAAAATAAAAAAATTTACATCTGAAAAAAGTTTTGTTTTAGCGTTATTAGGAGTAATGGGTTTAGCAATTTCTGTTAATTTTATTGAATTCGCTTGTTCAGCAGGATGGCCAATAATATTTACTAATATATTGAAAATAAATAATTTAAGTGAAATTCAAAGTTTTATTTATATACTAATTTATATATTCTTCTTCTTAATAGACGACATAATTGTATTTAGTATTGCAATGTTTACACTTAATATAAAAGGAATATCTAATAAATATAGTAAATATTCTCATTTAATCGGAGGAATATTAATGTTGATAATTGGATTATTGATGATATTCGCTCCCAATATATTAATGTTTAACTTTTAGGTGAATTTATAAATGAAATGTTAAAGTATGAAAAAACTAATTTAAATAGATATTTAGGATTAATAATTTTGAAGGATTTAATTGATTTAAATCTTTTTTCGTTATATAATATTGGCGTAAAGAGGCGATATCATGTTTCAAGAACAATTAGATAAAATAATTGAAAATTTAAATTATACACCTAATTTACTATTACATAGTTGTTGTGCACCTTGTAGTAGTTATTGTATTGAATATCTTTCAAACTATTTTAATATAACAATTTATTATTATAACCCAAATATATCTCCAATTGAAGAATATGAAAAAAGAAAAAACGAACAAATAAAATTTATAAATGAATTTAAAACAACAAACAAACTTAATATAATTGATTCAGATTATAATTATGATGATTTTTTAAATGAAATAAATGGATTAGAAAATGAACCAGAGGGAGGTTCTAGATGTAGTAAATGTTATTTACTTAGAATGGATAAAACTGCCAAAAAAGCAAGTGATTTAAAATATGATTATTTTGCTACAACATTAACAGTAAGCCCCTATAAAAATAGTAAAAAAATAAATGAAATAGGTTATTTATTAGAAAAAAAATATAAAATAAAATATTTGCCTTCAGACTTTAAAAAGAAAAATGGTTATAAAAGAAGCATAGAATTGTCTAAAGAATATAATTTATATAGACAAAATTATTGTGGCTGTGTATTTTCAAAAATGGAGCGTGAAAAATATGAAAAATGTAAATAAAAAAATATTTATT
>CAZXOH010000018.1:6311-11374 GCA_964642345.1 uncultured Muribaculaceae bacterium
AGAAACAACAAATGAAACGAAACAAATTAGTTCTGTATCCAATAAAGAAAGTAATCCAACAGTGGAAATAGTAACAGAAAGAGATAAAGAAGTATTAAATTATTTTAATGATGTAAAAAATAATATAGATACTGAAGAAGTAAAAGAAGAAGCAATAAAAAAATTTATAATACTTACTGATTTTATATTTTATGATGGTGAAATAAAAGGAATAAAATTTAATGATTTAAAAGAAGAAACTAAAAGCAATATTTTAGAAATTTATTATACAATTGATAATAAAATAGAAAACAAATTTCCGAATTATAAAGATAAAATAGATGAAAAGTATGATAGTGCAAAAGTATATTTAAAACAAAAATATGATGAACTTTTAACAAAAACAGATAATACTTTAAAAGAAAATATAAGTGCTGAAACTTATGATAATTTTAAAGAAACTACATCAGAAATAATTGAAAACGATAAAGAGGTAATTGATAAAACAAAAGAAGTTACAAAAGAGACATATGAAAAAACAAAAACAAAAGTAAAAGATTGGTATCAAAACTTAAAAAATAATCACTAAAAAAACAACTTTAAAGTTGTTTTATATTTTTCTATATAATCCGATGGCAATACCTAAAATTGTAACATTAGGTAAAATAATAGGATCCATTGTATCATTTTCTGGTTGTAATCTAAAATGTCCATTTTCTTTATAAAATCTTTTTAAAGTAACTTCATTTTCATCAGTCATTGCTACAACAATTTCACCATTTCTAGCAGTATTTCTTTTTTCAACAATAACAATATCACCATCAAATATTCCAGCATTAATCATGCTACATCCACTTACATTTAAAGTAAATACTTCTTTGTTTTTTGGAATTAAGAAAGCAGGTAATGAGAAAAATTCATTTGGATTTTCAATAGCTTCAATTGGACTTCCTGCAGTTATTTTACCTAACAATGGTACATCAACTACATTTTCGTTTTTAGGTTCATACTCATTTTCAACTAATAGCTCAATTGCTCTATTTTTGCTATTTTGTTTTTTAATAAATCCTTTTTCTTCTAGATTTTCTAAGTGAGCATGAATAGTAGCAGGACTTGATGAACCAACAGCTGCACCTATTTCTCTAATAGTTGGTGGATATCCGTGTGAAACTAAATATGTTTTAATAAACTCTAATATTTGTTCTTGCTTTTTAGTTAACTCTTTCAAAAAAATAACCTCCTTTTTTTTAACTCAATTACATTTTAGCATACACTTTACATTTTGTCAAACTTTTGTTCGCAATTTTGTTGACACGAACAAATATTCGTGTTATGATTATATCAACAAAGGAGTGGTTGTATGTTAGAAATATTTAAAAGTAAAACAATGATTTTATTCGTTATAATTGTATTTGGATTAACTTATATTGGGGGTATATCTGATAATAATCAAAATTTTGAATTAAATGAAAATGTTCAAATAGTGACAGAATAATCTTTATATTATTTTAAAAATTTGCTATACTATTTATATGGTAGGTGAATACAATGGACAATGAAATAATTGCAAATATTAAATCTTTAGCAATTGATATGATAGATGAAGCTAAAAGTGGTCATCCAGGTATTGTATTAGGTGCAGCTCCAATTTTATACACCTTATATGCTAAACATTTAGAAATAAGTTTAAAAGATTCAAAATGGATAAATCGTGATCGATTTATAATGTCAGGTGGACATGGTTCAGCACTTTTATATGCTACACTGTATATGGCAGGGTTTGATTTGTCAATTGAAGATCTAAAAAATTTTAGAAAAATAGGATATAAAACACCAGGGCATCCAGAATATGGTGTAACACCAGGTGTCGATATTTCTACAGGACCATTAGGTCAGGGATTCGCTTCAGCTGTAGGAATGGCAATTGCAAGTAAAAAACTATATCAAGAATTAAAAATCCCTAAAAAAAATATTTTAGAAAAAGAAAAATCTATAATTGATCATAAAATATATGTATTATGTGGTGATGGCGATTTAATGGAAGGTATTACTAATGAGGCAGCTAGTATTGCTGGAAATTTGAACTTAAATAATTTAATTGTGTTATATGATTCAAATAATATAAGTTTGGATGGTTCAACTGATTTAACCTTTAGAGAAAATGTTTTAGGTAAATTTAGTGCTTTAGGTTGGAATACATTATTAGTCAAAAAAGGTAATGATGTAAAAGAAATAAGTAAAGCTATTGATAAAGCAAAAAATTCATCAAAACCAACTATAATAGAATTTAAAACAATTATTGGTGAGGGATCATTTTTAGCTGGAACAAATAAAGTTCATGGAAAACCATTATCAAAAGAAGATATTGAACAATTAAAAAATAACTTAGGAATACCACAAGGAAAATTCTATGTTAATGAACAAGCAAAAATGAATTTTCAAAATCAAATATCAACAAGAGCAAATGATAAATATATGGAATGGTCAAATAATTATAAAATGTATAAAAGTGGATTGTTAAATATTAAAGATGAAAATAAATTTTTATTTGAAAATGTAGAATATCCATTGTTAACTTTAGAAGAATTTAAATTTGATGAAGATTTAAAAGAAGCAACAAGAGTTACAAATAAAACTATAATAAATAAAATAGCTGAAAAAATCCCTAATTTCATAGGTGGCTCAGCTGATGTAGCAAGTGCTACTAATACATATCTGGAAAATTACGATTATTTGAAATCAGATGATTTTAAAGGTAGAAATATTTACTTTGGTGTAAGAGAGCATGCTATGGGTGCAATTTTAAATGGAATTGCAACTTATAACTATCGAGTTTTTGGATCAACTTTTTTGAGTTTTTCTGATTATATGAAACCAGCCATTAGAATGTCTGCATTAATGAATTTACCAGTCGTATATATTTTTTCTCATGATTCAATATTAGTTGGTGAAGATGGTCCAACTCATCAACCAATAGAGCAGTTAGCGACTTTGAGAGCAACTCCTAATTTAAATGTATTTAGACCTTGTGATGCAAATGAATTAGTCTATTGCTGGAATGAAATATTAAAAGAAAAAGATACTCCAAGTGCACTAATATTATCAAGATCAGAAATAAAAATAATGAAAAATACTATTAATGCAGATATTAGTAAAGGTGCATATATCCTAGAAAAAGAACAAGGAAATTTAAATGGAATTATAATATCAACCGGTACAGAAGTATCTATTGCATGTTTAGTTGCATACAATTTAAAAAGAAAATACAATTTGAATGTAAGAATTGTAAGTATGCCTTGTATGGAATTATTTGAAAGACAATCAAAAGAATACAAAGAACAAATATTACCAAAAGGTTATAAAAAAATAGTAATAGAAGCTGGATCAAAATTTGGATGGGAAAAATATGTATACAATGATTCATATTTATTTACAATTAATACATTTGGAAAAAGTGGTCCAAAAGATCAAGTATTAGAATATATGAAATTTGATTATATGACAATTGAAAATGGTATATATAATTTAATAAGATGAAAATTATTTTAAAATAAACATATAATATATTAGAATTTGACAATAACTTCGATATTTGCTATTATTTTGATATAAATTGATGGCACATTATTCTAGTCAATTAAATTTATTATGAAGATGGGGCTAAAAATCCATTAAAGAGCACATCTGTGAAACTTGTGGTGCTTGCTTTATACGCCCAGTGTAGGGTGGGTGCTGGAAGATAGAATGTTGGGCGACCGTAATGGCATACGTAATCGACCCAGTATTTGTGGAGACCTAAACTTGTTATAAGCCTATACACGAAAGTTGATGGACTTGTGACGATTTAGGATTAAACCTACTATGTGGGGAAAACTTACGAGTAGCGTAGCTTGTCTTGAGTGAATATAGGGAATTAATGACAGATATTATTATTTTGGCCAATATAATAATATTATTGCTTTATGAAACTATATTTGCAAAAAAGAATTAATAATAAATTATTGTTGAAGAAAATTCCTAGAGTGTTAATATAGGATTGCAGTATGTACTAAGTGGTAATCAAGTCATATATTTGGTAACAATATATTGGTTTTTTTAAAGGGGAACCGCTTATTGGTAACGGTAAGTAAAAACTAGAGAAATTCTACTTGACCTAAGACATAAAGTTAACTATATTAATCGCCATTTATTAAAGATATTGAAAAATATCTTTTTTTTTAAATTTTTTAAAAAATAGATAACTTTTATATATAAAAAATTCCAAAAAATGATATAATTATTGTAGGTGAAACAAATGAATAGAGACGAAAAGAAAAGTCTAAAAAAACAATTACAAACTAAAAAGAAAAAAGAAATTATTAACTATAATTGGATTATTAAAATAACTTTATTTACATTTGTAATGTCATTATTATTTACAACATTTTCTGAAATTGTAATATCAAATGTTAACGTAATAATTGGAATATTATTATTAATAATTTTTATTTTATTAGGAATTATCTTTGATATGATAGGAGTTTCTGTAACAGCAGCTGATATTGCACCATTTAATTCAATGAATTCTAGAAAAATTAAAGGAGCGAATATAGCAGTTATATTTAAAAAAAATGCTGACAAAGTATCAAGTTTTTGTAATGATGTTGTAGGAGATATATGTGGAATTGTATCAGGTAGTGCGGGTAGTATAATAGCTTTATCAATTGCAAATGCATTTAAAATAAATAAATTTTATGTAACATTAATAGTAACTGCTTTAGTAGCATCATTAACAATTGGAGGTAAAGCTTTAGGTAAAGGTTTGGCCATAAATAAAAGCAATACAATTCTATATAAATTTTCTAAATTTGTATCATATTTCTACAAGAAATAATTTCGTACAAGAAATAATTTGCATTATAAATTTGACATTTAACAATTTTTAATATATTATAATTTAAAATTATTAAATTTTATGAAATTAAATATGTTATACTAAACATATAAAAGGAGTTTGTATGAAAAGAAAAATTTTACTTATTATTTTTGCTAGTTTAATGTTTGTACCATTACATGTAGATGCTATGCAAATATTTGTTAAAACA
>CAZXOH010000019.1:0-11241 GCA_964642345.1 uncultured Muribaculaceae bacterium
GAACCTTTAGCAATTAAATTAAGACCAAACAATATAAATGATGTAATTGGTCAACAACATTTAGTTGGGAAAAATCAAATAATATATAATTTAGTTAAAAATAAAAGATTATTTTCAATGATATTATATGGAAAACCAGGAATTGGAAAAACAACTATTGCATGTGCAATTGTAAATTCATTAAATGTCAAATATAGAATGCTCAATGCAGTAATAAACAATAAAAAAGATTTTGATATTATTGTTGAAGAAGCAAAATTATATAATGGATTAGTAGTTATAATGGATGAAATTCATCGTTTAAATAAAGATAAACAAGATTTATTGCTTCCATATTTAGAAAGTGGTTTAATTACTTTAATCGGTCTAACAACATCAAATCCCTATCATAAAATTAATCCAGCTATTAGATCAAGATGTCAAATATTTGAATTACATGAATTAACTGAATCAGATATTGAAAAAGGTATAAAAAAAGCAATAAAAACAGATTTTTTAAATGGAATTGAAATAGATAATAAAAGTATAAAATACATAAGTAAATTATCAAATGGCGATTTAAGATTTGCTTACAATTTATTAGAAGTTGCTTATTATTCAACTAATAATCATAAAATAAATACAGAATTATTAAATGAAATAAATCCTAAACCAATATCATTTTATGATAAAAATGAATCAGGTTATTATGATACAATCAGTGCATTACAAAAATCAATAAGAGGATCTGATGTAAATGCTGCATTACATTATTTAGCAAGATTAATTGATGCTGAAGATATGGATATAGTATGCCGTAGATTAATTGTAATAGCTTATGAAGATATAGGTTTAGCAAATCCCTCAATAGGACCAAAAATAATTGCCGCAATTGAAGCTTTTGAAAGATTAGGACTACCTGAAGGAAGAATTCCTTTGTCAGATGTTGTTGTTGAAATGGCACTTTCTCCTAAATCAAATACAGCGCATATTGCCTTAGATGCTGCATTAAATGATGTTAGAATGGGTAATATTGGTGATATACCAGAACATATAACAACAAATTCATTAAATTATAAATATCCTCATAATTATCCTAATAGTTGGGTAAATCAACAATATCTTCCTGATAAATTAATAGATAAAAAATACTATCATCCAAAAGAAAATAGTAAATTTGAAAGAGGATTAAAAGAAATATACGAAAATATTGAAAAATTAAAGAGTAAACCATAAGTTTACTCTATTTTGTTAATAAATTAAGTATTAAATTGAAATCAATTTTTCCCAATAATATTATTAAACCACTTATACATAAAAAGGGTCCAAAAGGAACTATATTTCCTTTATTTTTAAAATACAAAATTAATGAAATTGGTAAAGCAATGAATGATGCAAGAAAAATGCTTATTATTGACATTTGCCATCCAAATACCAAACCAAATATGAACATTAATTTAATATCTCCACCACCCATTGATTCTTTTTTAAATAAATAATCTCCAAACATTTTAATTAGTAACATTATTCCAAAAGAAATAATTCCACTAATTAAAGAATTAATAATTAAATTCAATCCTCCACTTATGAACTGACAAATAAGAATTGAAATTCCAGAAAATATCAATACTTCGTCTGGTATTATCATTGTTTGATAATCACTAATAATAATTATTATTGCCATTGAAACAAATATAATTGAAATTATAAAATCAATAGAAAAGCCAAAAATAATATAAGAAAGCATAAATAATATTCCAGTTAATAATTCAAACGTCATATAAAATGGAGATATTTTTGCCTTACAATTTTTGCATTTTCCACCTTGAAAAATATAAGAAAAGATAGGAACTAATTCACTAGCTCCTAATCTATGATTACAACTTGTACAATGAGAAGCAGGTTTAATTAATGATTGATTTCTTGGAAGTCTATATCCAACAACATTGTAAAATGATCCTAGAACTGTCCCAAATATAAATGTAACAATCGAATAATAAATTTCCATAAATCTCACTCCTCGTATAATAGTTTTTGTAAGTAATTTATTTTTAATATTTTACTTACATCGACTATTTTTCTAATATGTTTGAACTGTTTCATACATACCAAACATTGGTATAATAATTGATAAAATAATGATACCAACAATAACTGTTAAAAATACTGTTAAAATTGGTTCAATAAATGTTTTAATTCTTGTAACTTGTTCTTTATGCAATTCTTGATAATAAACTGATACTTTATTCATCATCTCTGGCAATTCTCCTGTTTTTTCGCCTGTAACTAACATTTCATATGCAGGAATTGGGAAGGCCCAATGATCTTTAAATGCTTCAGATATTTTTTCACCTTTAGCTAAATTTGACATTGTATCCAAAATTATCATTTTATAAATTTCATTATTAGTTATTTTATTTAATACTTCCATACTTTCAGTAATGAAAACATTATGCGACAACAAAGAAGAAAACGTTTTGGTAAACATTGTTACTTCATTATAAATAATTGTTGGTCCAATAACTGGTATTTTCATTACAGCATATTGGCAAATTGTTCTAAAAAATTTGACATTTTTATACAAATATACAAATACAACTATAAATAGAATTACACCAATTACAATCCATATTATATAATTCTTCAAGAAATTACTAACTGCAATGACTATCAATGTGAATTTTGGAATTGATGCTTCATCCATTGATGCATAGATTTCAACAAATTTTGGAACAACATACATCATTATAAATATAATTACACCAGTTGCAAAAATAAATACAAGTGTTGGATACATAAGAGCAGTAACCATTTGTTTTCTTGTTTTTTCTGTTTCAGAATAATATTCAGCCATATCATCTAATACTTCTGGTAGTTCTCCTGTCATCTCAGAAGTTTTAATCATATTAATTAATAATCTTGGGAAGGCAACATTTTGTTTTAATAATGCTTCACTAAAATTCTCACCCATAGTTAAGTCATAAATAACAGATTTAAATATTTTTTTATATCTTTTATTTTTATATTGACGTTCCAAAATTTTTAAAGACTCAACCAATGGAATACCTGCTTTTAAATAAGTAGACAATTGAGTAATAAAGAAAATTAAATCTTTGGTTTTTATTTTAGTATTATTAGTATTTGCATTTTTATGCATCAATTGAATCCACTTATTTGTTCTAATACTATAAACTTCATAGCCTTCACTCAATAAAAATGAATGAACTTCAACTTTAGAAAATGCTTCAAAATAATCTTTTACTACTTTACCTTCTGGGTTTTTAGCAACATATTCATACAAAACTTTTTTGTCGCTTTTTAAAGCATCATCTCCATCAAAATTGATAAGTAATGCTTCTCTTTTCATCATATCTTTATTACGTTTATTTTTCGCAAATTCATTGTTTTTAAATTTTTCTTTTATTTTTTCAGGAATTTTACTTAAATAATTTAATATTTTGTCAAGAATATTTTCTGATTCAATTTTAACATTTTTATTAATATAAGCATCATTTTTGTTTATTTTAGCAGTTTTTACTTCTTCAAGTTGCTTTCTTTTACTATCTAATTTCTTAAGAGATTGTTTTTTTAATTTTTCTTTTTCAGCAAATTTAATTTCTATTATTTTCTTTCTTTCGCTTTTTGATAATAACAATTCTCCTTTTACTAAGCTTTTTTTAGAATGCTTTTTTTCGAAGAAAGTAATAATTGTATCATATATTCCAATAAAAAATTTGGTAACAAATATACAGATTGATTTTAATATTAAATAAAGTAAAATACATATTTTAATTAAACATCTATATAAATTAATACATATTTTTATAAATAAAATCATTAGAATATATAATCCTTTATAAAAATATCTACAAATTGATATTGGTATAAATAAAATAAAAGATACAATTCTATAAACCATAATAAAAGGTATTAAATAAATTGGTTTATTTTTCATATCTTCATCCCCTTGCCTATTCTTTTACACTATACAAATTATACCATAAAATAAAAAATTGTAAAACATTTTTTTTAAATAACATATAATATTTTAGAAAGGAGTACCATTATGAATTACTACAACCCTTATTTATATACATATCCATATATGAATATCGCACCAAAAGTAGGACTTTTTTCTAAAATATTTGGTGGCAATTTAAGCTTTGGAAGTATACTCTCGGGTACTCAAAAAACATTGAATATTGTTAATCAAGCAATTCCAATTGTTAAACAAGCTGGTCCTGTTATAAATAATGCTAAAACAATGTTTAAAGTTATGAATGAATTTAAAAAAGTAGAAACACCTAAAAGTGAAAAAAAAGTTACTAAAATTGAAAATGATAAAACTAATGAAAATAGTATTCAAAATGAAAATAGTCCTACTTTCTTTGCTTAAAAAAACATATTAAATGTGTTTTTTTAATATGTAATTTTCAAATTTTATTTTAAATTTTTTTACAATATATTTATTACTTAATTGCAAATTTATTTTGTAATTTTTATTTATTAAATAATTTATATATTTAACATACTCATTATTTTTAACACAATTTACACCATATTTCAATTCATTTTTTTTATATTTTTTATTTCCAACGATAAATGAAATAATTGTATAATATTTATTTTTTTCACAAATAACAAGTTCTGTTTCTATTTTATAGCCTAACTTATTAATACCTTTTCTAAGTTCAAATAAATGATTATTAGATTGAATTATTAATTTCTTTACTTTTTCTTTATTTATTTTAGAAACAATTTCTAAAATTGTATGAGTCCCCATTCCAGAAATTATAAAAATATTTTTCCCTTCAATTTCAATATTATTTATTCCATCGCTAATTATTGTTTTAATTTTATTTTGTAAATTATATTTTTTAATGTTTTTAATTGCATTATTAATTACTTTTTCACTAATATCAGCTGCAACACAAGTATTATTGTTATTTAGTGTCAAATATATATCTAATAATGCATGATCACAGCCAATATCAATAACTTTTTCATTTTGCGGAACTAATGAAGCAATTGTTTCTAATCTTTTACTTAACATTAATCACCTAAATAATCTTTTAATTTTTTTGAGCGAGAAGGATGTCTTAATTTCCTTAAAGCTTTTGCTTCTATTTGTCTAATTCTTTCACGAGTTACACCAAACATTTGCCCAACTTCTTCTAATGTTCTAGATTTACCATCTTCCAAACCAAATCTCAATCTTATAACTTTTTCTTCTCTTTCTGTTAAAGTTAATAAAACATCAGCAATTTCATCTTTTAACATTTCATTTGTTGCATATTCTTCTGGACTAACATTTCTTTCATCTTTTATAAAATCACCTAAATGTGAGTCATCTTCTTCCCCAATTGGAGTTTCTAAGCTAACTGGATCTTGACTTATTTTATAAATTTCTCTAATTTTTTCTACAGGAACATTCATTTTTTCTGCAAGTTCATCTTCTGTAGGTTCTCTATTAAGTTCAAGTGTTAATTGTCTTTGAATTCTTGCCAATTTATTAATTGTTTCAACCATATGAACTGGTACTCTAATAGTCCTTGCTTGATCGGCAATTGCTCTTGTAATTGCTTGTCTAATCCACCATGTTGCGTATGTACTAAATTTATATCCTTTAGTAACATCAAATTTATCTACAGCTTTCATTAATCCAATATTACCTTCTTGTATTAAATCTAAAAATAGCATTCCTCTACCAACATATCTTTTAGCAATGCTTACAACTAAACGTAAGTTAGCTTCTGCTAATATAGTTTTTGCAGCTTCATCACCTGCCATTATCCTATCAGCAAGTTCTAATTCTTCTTCCATAGATAATAATTTTATTTGTCCAATTTCTTTCAAATACATTCTAACTGGATCATTAATAGTTAGATCTTTAGTTAAAACACTATCATCTAATAATAATGAATTTCCCGTGCTTGTAGCTCCAGTTTCTTCTTCTGAAACAACAGTTATATTATTTTCATTAAAAAAATTATATAAGTCATCTAAAGCATCTGCATCTAAGTCTAAACCTTTAAGTGAGTTTGCTAATTGTTCATATGTAATATATCCATTTTTCTTTCCTAATTCCAATAATTCTTTTTTTCTATCATCTATTGTTTTTATTTCATTCATTTAATTTCCTCCGTTTTCCTTAATTCTATTATTTCATTTAATATTTGAGCCTTTTTCATTGGATCTGATTCTTTTTTTATTAATTCATTTTTCAAATCAATTTCTTTCTTTATTTTTCGTTTATTTAATGATTTTATATAACTCATTAATTCTTGCTCATCATAATTTTTATTAATGTTTGCGTTAATAATTGAATTAACTACTTTTCTCAATTCTGAATCAAAATAAGTAATAATATCAGCAAGTATTATATTACCATTTTCTTTATAATACAATCCTATTTTATTAATTATTTTTTTATTTGTTTCATTTTCTATTAATGGTTTATTTTTAGCAAATATTTTAATTGCTTCTTTACTACATAACATTTGATAAATAAGATTTTGTTCTATTATTTCATATTTATTTTTTTTAATATTTTTTTCTTTATTTTCTACTTTTATTTTTTCTTTTTTATTAATTTTTGATCTTAAATAATCAATATTTAATTTTGATTCTTCACTTAATTTTTGAAGTGTTAATTCCTTATATATATCATTATCAATATTTGATAGTTCATTTATTACAGATTCAACATATTGAGCCATTTCAAAGTTATTTTGTAAATCTTTTTCTTTTTTTAGATAATTCATTTTATATTCCATTGAATTCATTGGATTTTCAATTTTATTAACAAATTTTTCTTTTCCAAATTTTAAAATGTATTCATCAGGATCTAAATTTTGTTCAAGTCTAACTATTTTAGGAGATATTCCAATTTTTAACAATTCATTAATGCACGAATTAGTTGCTTCATTACCTGCTTCATCACCATCAAAGCATAATATTATTTCATTTGATAGTCTTTTCATAAGTAATGCTTGATTTTTAGTAACTGCAGTACCCATTGCAGCAACAACATTAGTTATTCCAACTGTATACATTCGAATTACATCCATAAAACCTTCTACTACAATAAGTTTGTTCTTTTCTCTTACACTTTCTTTTGCTTTATGATAATTATAAAGTGTTTCTCCTTTTTTAAATATTTCTGTTTCTTTTGTATTAAAATATTTCGGCTTTATTTCCTTATTATAAACTCTACCACTATAGCCTACTACTTTACCTGTCAAATCAAAAAGCGGAAACATTATTCTATCACAATAAATATCAGAATATCCATAGTTGTTTTTTATTATTAATCCTGATTTTTCAATATCTTTTATATCATAATTTTTATTTAATAATAAGTTTAATAGGGAATCTCTACTATTTATAGCTAGTCCAATTCCAAATTCTTTAATGCAATCATTATTTATACTTCTTTTTTCTAGATATTTTTTAGCTTCAATTCCATTTGCTGTATTTATATTATTCATATAAAATTTCTGAGAAATATTATAAATGTCGTATAATTTTTTATTTTTATCAGTTTTTAAATTATCGTTTATATTTAATATAATTCCTGCTTTATTGGCGACTATTTTTACAGCATCGATAAATGAAACATTTTCATATTCCATTACAAAATTATAGACGTTTCCAGTAGCGCCACATGAAAAGCAAGTATAAATTTGCTTTTCTTTAGATACACTCATACTAGGTGAATGATCAGAATGAAATGGACAGACACCAAAAAAATTTTTACCTTTCGCTGTTAAAGGTAAATAATTTGATATAATTTCAACTATATCAACACTTTTTCTTATTTCATTTATTTTTTCTTCTGATAAAAAATTTGAACTCATAAAAATCTCCCTATTATTAATATACGACAAAACTTTTCAATTTCCTTAAAAAAATAAGAAAAAATTTCTTTTTTTGCAATTTAATTTAAATTTATACATTAAATACCATTCTTTATTAGTAAAATAATTAATACAAAAAACAATATTAAAGAGACCATAAGGTCTCATCTATATAAAACGCTAAAAGCATTAGCGTAACAAAATAAACAAAATTAATATTATAATCTATATTTAATATATCCAATTACAATTAAATATATTCATAAATTATGTATTAGTTATTATAATATATGAATAAAATTAAAATAAGTTATAATATAAATTACTTCATAGTAATTTTTTTCTTAGTTTTATTTTTTCGTTCTTTATCTATGGACTACAAGTCTTAATCTTATAACCATCCTTTTTTATCTTTATTTCAATACTTCCATTTATATCAGTTCTATATATCTTACTACTTTTTAAAATATCTAACACTGAATCTTTAGGATGCCCATATTTATTATTTTCACCAACACTAATTAAACTAAATTTTGGTTTAATACTACTTATAAATTCTTCACTACTACTTGTATTTGACCCATGGTGTCCAACTTTTAAAAAATCAATATCTTTTAAATTAAATTTTTCTAAAATATCTTTTTCTCTTTCTATTGAAGCATCACCCATAAAGAGAAATTTATAATTATTATATTTTAAATATATAACACTACTATTAGTATTTTCATCATTATAAATACTTGTATTTAAAAATTGCAATTTGGTATTATTAATATTTAATTCATTGATACAAGAATAATACTTTATTTTCTTTTTATCTAATAAATCAATTAAATTTTTTTCTAAATCATTAAAATCACCACAATTAAATATCACTTTATCAACTTTAAAATTATTAACTAAATAAATACTATCTCCCATATGATCATAATCACCATGAGTAATTATTAAATAATCTATTTTTTTTATTCCAACTGATTTAAAATATGGAATTAAAACATTTTTACCAATATAATGATTATTTTTTTGAAAATAATTAACAATTCCGCCTGTATCAATTAAAATATTTGTATTATGTGGTAATTCAATTAATGTAGAATCACCTTGTCCAACATCTAACATTGTTATTATTGGATAATTAAGGAAAAATCTTGAATTACTCCATACTATTAAAAAAATTATTAATATAATTAATTTAAACTTTTTAAAATTATTAAATAAATTTATTATGAAAATATAATAAATAATGATTAATAACAATGGTAATTTAGGAATTATTATTAATACATTAAAATTAGAAAAAAATTTTGCCATTAATTCTAACAAATATATAAAAAAAGTAATTAATGGTTCTAAAAATTGAAATATAAATGATAACAATGTTATAGGAAAAACTATAATTGATACATATGGAACAAAAATACAATTAAAAAATATACTTAACAAATTTATTTGATTAAATCCATTTATCATAATAGGAATACTTACTATATATGAAATCAAAGAAGTAAAGAATAATTGAATAAAATAATTTTTATAATTTAATAATTTACTAAAAGTTATTAAAAAGTAACTTATTGTAAAACTAAAAACAAAACCTAGATCATATATATAATAAGGATTATATATTAATAAACAAAATAATATTAAAAGTAATATATCCTTATTTTCTATTTTTATCTTAAATATTTTTTTTAAATTAATTAAGATAAATAATAAACTAGCTCTAATAATTGATGGTGAATAATTAGTTAAAAACATATAAAAGATTAAAAATAAACTAATTAATAAAATATTAATATTTTTTTTACTAATTTTATTTAAAATAAATAATAAAATACCAGTTAATAAAGAAATGTGCATACCTGATATTGCAAACAAATGACTTATTCCTAATAACTGATAATTAGATTTTATATCTTCATCTAATTCATTATTACCTAATATAAATAAATTTAAATATTCTTTATTTTTACTTTTTTCTATTTTATTTATTATATAATTTTTTATTTTATATTTTAAAGATATTTTAGAATTAATTATTTCATAATTATTTATTTTAAAAATCCATTTAATTTTTTTACTTAACATATATTTTTTATAATTAAATAAATTAAAATTAGTATTTTCACTTATTTTTTCTAAATTTCCAGTTACTTTAATTTTCATGCCTAATTTTAAATCAATATTACCATTATAAGTACATAATACTTTTTCTTTTGATTTTAATTCAATTTTAGTATAATTTTCTCTTTCTGTTATTTTAGTAATTATTCCTATCATTTCATTATCAGTTTCATATTTTGAAAAGTATATTTCATTTTTTAAAATAATTATTAAGTAAATTAATAAACTAAATAGTAATATTATCTTTAATTTTTTCAATTAATGATTCTCCAATACCTTTTACATTAGTTAATTCATTTATTTCTTTGAAATTACCATTTTTTTCACGATACTCAATAATTAATTTAGCTTTTGATTCTCCTATACCTGACAATTTTGTTAATTCTTCAATGGTTGCTGTATTGATATTAATGATATTATTATTTTCTTGTTCTTCCTCATATTCTTCAATACAAGCATCATTTACTTTGTCAGGGCAACTTGGTACTTCTATATAGACATATTCTGTTTTAATTTTACTATTATTATAATTTTCTATTTCTTCTCTAGTATAAATAATTATAACCATCTCATCAGTTATTTTTTTTGACATATTAATTAAACTTGTATCAGCATTTTCAGTTAATCCTCCTGCAATGTTTACAACATCAATTACTCTAGAATTGTCATCTAATTCATAAACACCAGGGTTATTTATAGCTCCTTTTATTTCAACCTTTATTTTTTTGATTGTTTCTTCTTCAACATTTTCAGTTTCAATTATATTATTTTCAGCAGATACTGTTTCTATTTGAGTAAAATAATATGTAATAGCTGCTATCAAAAGAGAAATTAATATTATTGATACACCAATTATAGTTTTTTTATTGTCTTTTATAAATTGCATTTTCTCACCTCCTCATTATAATTATTAGACAAAACTTTTTAATTTCCTTAAAAATATAAAAAAAAATTACTTTTTTTGTAATTTTTTAAGATAACCTTGATTTAGGTATTGTTATGACTGGGCGGACACCGCGGTTAGTACGAGAAGCAGAGTCGCTGTCCACGACGCCATTCCTACCCATGCGCCATACATAGGCACCAGAGCCGGCCGCTCCTACCGGTGTAGATGTCCAATAACCATAATTGCTACTATCAGCTACGTTACATCCATAACTTGTACATCCATTTGTATAATCGAATAACCATGCGTATTTACTTGCTCCTTGACTTGTTGCAGTTTGAGTTTGACTATTACTATCTAAATAATACCAACTACCAGTATTTGTCCAAC
>CAZXOH010000020.1:0-10901 GCA_964642345.1 uncultured Muribaculaceae bacterium
TTGAGTCTTTTTGCTTTATCAAAACTGTCAAAGTCAGGATTATATCAGAAAAAAGATAGATAATCTATCTAATTAATAAAATATTCTTTTATTTCAGATGTATATTCATCTAATTCATTATGACTAATTAAAGGACTTAATATTTTCAAACCTGGTTTTCCATTTTTAGTACCTTCAATTAATAAAATATTTGAATTATTATTTTTCTTAGGATATATTAATCTAATTTTTTTAGGTTCAATATTATATTTTCGCATTATTTCTATTATATCAATTAATCTATCAGTTCGATGGACTATAGCTATATTTCCATTGTTTTTTAATAGTTTGCGTGCTACAGACATTAATTCATCTAAATTTAATTTTACTTCATGACGAGCAATTATTTTATACTCAGATTCATTAAAATTAGAATTTTCATTTACTTTAAAAAAAGGAGGATTACAAGTTATAGTATCATATGTATCGGTTTCGCAACTATTACTATAATCTTTTATATCTATATTTAATATACTAATTTGATTTTGAAGATGATTTAATTCAATTGATTTTTTTCCTAATTCATATACTTCTTTTTGAATTTCTACGGCATCAATATGTGCAGACGTTTTTGTTGATAATATTAATGGGATTACAGCATTACCTGTTCCTATGTCTAATATTTTTTTTGTTTTTTTATTTAATGTAACAAAATTAGGAAGCAAAATTGAATCTAAAGAAAAACTAAACATATCGGTATTTTGATATATTTTTAATTTTTCGTAACCTAATAAATAATTAATTACTTCCATTTAAATCTACTTCAATGTTTCCTTTTTCAGTACAAACAACATATTTTTGACCTAATATATCAACAGATATAACTTTTCCAGAAATTTTTTCATTATCAATTATTGTTCCAACAATTGGAAGATTCTTTTTACATTCTTTATAACATTCATCTTCATATTTTAGACAACATAAAAGTCTACCACATACTCCATTTATTTTAGATGGATTTAATGATAAATTTTGATTTTTTGCCATTGATATTGATACTGAATCAAATTCATTCAAAAATCTAGAACAACATAGTTTTTGTCCACAAACACCAATTCCACATACTTTTTTAGCTTTATCTCTAACTCCAATTTGTCTAAGTTCTATTCTAGTTTTATAAATAGTAGCTAATTCTTTAGCTAAATTTCTAAAATCAATTCTAGAATCAGCATAAAAATGAAACATTAATTGATCTTGATTAAATGTATAAACTGCATCAATTAAATTCATTTCTAATTGATATTTTTTTACTAATTCTTTACATTTTTTTAAAGCTATTTCCGCTTGTTTTAAATTATTTAAATGTTTATTATAATCCTTTTTATTTGCTATTCTAACAACATTTCCTAATTCTTTTTTTAATTTTTTTTCTTCAATATTATGTATTGGTGTAACTACTCGCCCAAATTTTAATATTTCATTATTTTCTACTATTACAGTCACATTTTTCTTTAATTCTAAATTTTTAACGTAATAATATGTTAATTGTTCATCATCATTAAATTTAACACCAACTATTCTCATTTTACACCTCCTAATTCAATTACTAGTTTGTCCATTAATAAATTTGTATTAGCATTTACATATATATTTTTTTTTAAATTAGTTATTATTTTTATTTTTTCATTTAATTCTTGAATTGTATTAGTTAATATTATATTATTAATATTTTCTATTGTTTCATTTTTTCTATTTAATTTTAAATTTATAGCATCTTTATAATATAAAATCATTATTTCAAAAGCAGCTATTAATTCATTTTTATCTTTGATATTATTAAGAAAATATTTTTTATTAAATAAAATCATTTCTTTTTTGTTTTTTTCTAATTCATTTATATAATTAATTACAATTTCTTTTATTTCTTCTAAATTATTTAATTTAACAGATAATAAGGATTCTAATATATTTTCATTTTGCTTTTTATTAACTAATGATATTATTTGACATCTTGATACTATTGTATCTAATAATTGATGAATATTATCAGCTAGAAGAATTGCTATTATATTATCAGCAGGTTCCTCTAAAAATTTTAATATTGAATTTGCTGATGAAGTATTTAGTTTTGTAGCATCTGTAATTATATATATTTTTTTACTTGTTAATAAACTTTTTGTCATAAATTCTTCTTGTAATTCTAACAATTGTTCTTTTTTTATCCACAAACTATCTTTTTCAGGACTAATTATTTTTACTTCACTAAATATATTTTTATCTATATTTTCACATTGTGTACAATTAACACATTTTTGGCTATTACTATATTTATAAGGACAAAGTATATATTTAGCAAATGCTTTAGCAAATTCTTCTTTTTTCAAATAGCCATTTGTTTCAAATAAATAGGCATGAGCACATTTATCTTTTAATACTGCATTTTTTAATACTCTGTATGCAACCTTTTGTTCTTCAATATATTCATCAAGCATAATTCACCTTCTTAAAAAACAATTATTTTAATAAATATTAGTGCGAATAAAGCAGGAATTCCTAAAAATGTCATTAATCCAATATTTATAAAATTTAATGGTATAATAACATTTAAAGGAGCTGTTATTACATTATAACCATATAATAATAAAGCACTAAATATTATTTTTTTTATTATTTTAATTATTTTTTTCATATAATCACCCATTTGATTATATGTAATTTTTTTTTTATTATGATAATTTTGTTCTATCCTCAATTGCTAATTCAAGTGTTAAAGCATCTATATATTCCATATCAACACCAATTGGAATTCCATGTGCAATTTTAGAAACTTTAACGGGTAATTTTTCTAATAATTTTGATATGTATAATGAGGTAGTTTCACCTTCAATACTAGGCTTAACTGCAATAATTACCTCATTTATTTTTTCATTTTCTATTCTTTTAATTAAACTACTTATATTTAAATCACTTGGATCTATTCCATCTAATGGAGAAATTAATCCATCTAATACATGGTATAAACCTTTATATGAACCAATTTTTTCAAATAAAACAACATTTTTTGGTTCTTCTACTACACATATTGTTGATTCATCTCTATTTGGCATTTTACATACTTCACACAAATCACCCTCTGCTAAATTATTACATTTTTTACATCTTGTTATTTTTGTTTTAACATTTTTTAATGATTCGGCAAATAATTCTATTATTTCATCATCCATTTCTAATGTTGAAATAGCCATTCTTTCTGCGGTTTTTTCACCAATACCTGGTAATTTTTTATAACATTCAATTAAATTCATTAAAGTTGTTGGATATTTCATTAAAATAAACCTGGCATTCCTTGTGTATATTTACCCATTTTTTGTTCTGTTTCTTTATCAATTTCTTTCATAGCATTATTAATTGCAACTGTTAAAATATCTTCTAACATTTCAATATCTTCTTTTTCTAATTGTTCTTGATTTATTTTTATATTTTCTATTGTTTTATCTCCTTTGACATTTACTGTTACAAAAGAACTTGTTCCTGTATATGTTTTATTATCTATTTCTTCTTTAGCATTCATCATTTCTTTTTGTAATTTTTGAGCTTGTTTCATCATTGCTTGTATATTCATTTTATTCCTTCTTTCTATTCAGCAATATATTCATATTTTTTTTCTTTATTGTTAAATTCTTTTTTTATTATTTCCCATTCTTCCAAGGAAACTGATATTAATTTATATTTTTTGTTAAATGTTTTTTCAAATAATTCATCTATTAATTCTAAATTATTATTAAATATATTTGAATCTTCTTCTAACAAAAATATAATATTTTCTTGTCCAATTGCTTTTATTGTTCCTTTATTTATTATTTTTTTTATTTCATTATATTTAGTTTCATTTATTTCATTTATTTTTTTTACCAATGGAATAAATTCTAATAATTCTTTTTTGTTAAAGTTACACAAAGTATTATTTATTCTTATTTTTTTTAAATCTTTCTTAGTATCTAATAATTTAATTATTGTTAATTCAAATAATATTTTTGGATTATTAGAATTTTTCATATCATTAAGTATATTATTAAATTCTTTTATATATTTAAATGTTTTATCAATATCAATATTTTCTATTTCTATATTATATTTAATTTTTTCTTCATAAAATTTTGGAGCACATTTATATATTATTATATTTATTAAAAATTTTATTATTTCTTCTGTAAGTTTTATAAAATCTTTTCCATTATTTTCATAATTATCTATTTTATTTAAAATAGTCTCAATATTAGATGATAATATATTTTTTATAAATTCTAACTGTTCTTCAGGAGTTATTGTTCCATTTAATTCATGAATATCATTAAGTGTTATATTTTTCTCTGAATAAGCTATTGCTTGATCTAATAAACTTAATGCATCACGCATTCCACCATTTGAAAGTGTTGCTATTGCATTTAATGCTTCTTCTGTTATTTCAATATTTTCTTTTTCAGATATTTCTTTTAATCTTGCTACTATTTCATTTTGATTTAATCTCTTAAAATCAAATCTTTGACATCTTGATAGAATTGTTGCAGGAACTTTATGTGGGTCTGTAGTTGCTAAAACAAATATAACATGTCCAGGTGGTTCTTCTAATGTTTTTAATAATGCATTAAATGCACCAGTTGATAACATATGTACTTCATCAATTATGTATATTTTATATTTTCCAATTGATGGTACTAAATTAACTTTACTTTTTAATTCTCTAATCTCATCAACTCCATTATTAGATGCTGCGTCAATTTCTATTATATCTAATGGATTCAAATTATTTTGCGTACAATTAACACATTTATTACAAGGTGTTTCATTTTTTAAGTCAGTACAATTAATTGTTTTAGCTAATATTTTAGCAATACTTGTTTTTCCAGTTCCTCTTGGACCAGTAAATAAATATGCATGAGATAAAGTATTATTTTTTATTGCATTTTTTAATGTTTGAACAATTATTTTTTGTCCTACTACTTCATTAAAATTTGAAGGCCTATATTTACGGTATAATGTTTGATACATATTTTCACCTCTATTAAATATTATAACATAATAAAAGAAAATAATTATGTTATTTTCTTTTTTCTTGAAAGAATTTTTTTAATAATTCACTTGATTCTTTTTCTAATAGTCCTGAATTAACTTTTATTTTTTTATTATATTTTTTTATCAAATTTATTTCTCCATAATTATTATTTTTAGTTGCATAATATATTTCACTTATTCTTGATTGAACAATAGCTCCCATACACATTAAACATGGTTCTAATGTTGTGTATAATATACATTCTTCTAAATGCCATGTTTGTAATTTTTTACATGCTTTATTTATTGCATCTATTTCTGCATGTAATATAGCATTATTATTTTTTTCTTTTTTATTATATGATTTTGCTATAATTTTATTATTTTTAATTATTATAGCACCAATCGGTACATCCCCATTTTTATAAGCTTTTAATGCTTCATTATAAGCTAACTGCATATATTTTTTCATTTTCATCACCAATTATAAAAAAAGACACACACATTTAGTGAATCTTAAGGCTGCTTGATTCCTCATCTGACCTGGTTCGAATATAAATGTTGTGTCTTTTATAATATATATTATTTTATTTTTTTTATCAAGTTTTTTTATTAATGTTTCACGTGAAACATTAATTCTTTTAAAAATTTTTTTAAATATGTGTAACAAAACAATGTTTCACGTGAAACATTGTTTTAAATATTTTTTTATTAAATAAATTTTAATTTAATTTATTATAGATATTTAAAAATATATTTTCTTAAATAATTAATGTTTAATAAGTAATGTTTAATTTATATTTTTTTAATGTTTCACGTGAAACATTAAAAAAACAACAATTAATTTTGTTGTTCTTCTAATTCAATTGTTTCATCTTTTTCAATAAGAGCTACTGTACTAACTTTTTGTTCTTCTTTAAGATTAATTAATTTTACGCCTTGTGCTACTCTACCAGTTGTTGATATTTGTTCAATTGGTAACCTAATAATTATTCCACTATTTGTTATAATCATTAAATCTTCTTTTCCATCAATTATTTTAAATGAAACAATATTACCATTTTTTTCTGTAACATTTAATGCTTTTACACCTTTGCTACCTCTATGAGTTTGTCTATATTCTTCAACATCAGTACGTTTACCATATCCTTTTTCAGTAACAACTAATACTTGTTGATTCATATTTGCAACTTCACAACCTACACATATTCCATCACCAACATCTATTCCTTTTACTCCAGATGCAGTTCTACCCATTATTCTAATTTCATTTTCTTCAAATCTTATCATTCTACCATTTGAAGTACCAATCATTATTTCTTTTGTTCCATCTGTTTTTCTTGCAGAAATTAATTTATCATTTTCTTTTAAAGTAATTGAAATTTTACCATTATTTCTAATACTATCAAATTCAGTTAATTCAGTTCTTTTAATTAAACCACTTTGTGTACAAAATACAATATATTTATTTTGCTCTTTATTTTCAACCTTTAACATAACTGTAACTTGTTCATCTTTTTCAATTGGTAATAAATTAATAATAGGTAATCCTTTAGACTGTCTACTAAATTCAGGAACTTCATATCCTTTAATTCTATATACTTTTCCTTTATCTGTGAAAAATAATAAATAATCATGAGTTGTCATTGAAATTAATTGTTCTACAAAATCTTCTTCATTTGTAGCCATACCTTTAATTCCAACACCACCTCTATTTTGAGTTTTATAAGTTTCACTTGTTACTCTTTTTATATATCCTTTATTAGTTAATGTAATAACTATATCTTCAACTGGAATTAATGACTCATCTTCAATAAATTCTATTGCTGTCATATCAATATTTGTTCTTCTTTCATCACTATATTTTTCTTTTATTTCAATTAATTCAGTCTTAATTATATCTAATACTTTTTGTTCTGATGCTAAAATAGATTTTAAATCTTCAATACGAGCTAATAAATCTTTTAATTCGTTTTCTATTTTATCCTTTTCTAAACCAGTTAATCTTCTTAACTTCATTTCTAAGATTGCTTCACATTGAACTACATCTAAAGGAAATTTTGACATTAATTGTTCTTTAGCAACTTCATCAGTTTTAGATGATTTAATTATTTTAATTATTTCATCAATATTATCTAAAGCTATTTTTAAGCCTTCCAATATATGAACTCTTGCTTCACATTTATTCAAATCAAATTTACTTCTTCTAACAATTATTTCTTTTTGATAATCAATATACTTAGATATAACCTCTTTTAATGACAAAATTCTAGGTGTTTGTTGATCAATCATTAATAAATTAATTCCATAAGTTACTTGTAATTGTGTATGTTTATATAAGTTATTTAATACTACATTAGCATTTGCTTCTTTTTTTAAATAAATTACGACACGAACTGGATTTTCTAAATTAGATTCTTCATGTAAATCACTAATTCCATCTAATATTTTATCTCTAACTAATTGACCAATTCTTTCTTGGAATTCCTTTTTATTTACTTGATATGGAAGTTCTGTAACAATAATTCTACTTTTACCATTATTTTCTTCTATTTCAACTTTACCACGAATAGTAATAGTTCCTTTACCAGTTTCATAAGCTTTTCTTATTCCACTATTTCCAAGAATAATACCACCTGTTGGAAAATCTGGTCCTTTGATATGTTGCATTAACTCTGATGTATCAATTTCAGGATTATCAATATATGCAACACAACCATTGATAACTTCACCTAAGTTATGTGGCGGAATATTTGTTGCCATACCAACTGCTATTCCCATTGATCCATTTACTAAAATATTTGGAAATCTAGAAGGTAATATAGCAGGTTCTTTTTCAGTTTCATCAAAATTAGGTCTAAAATCAACGGTATCTTTATTAATATCTCTAACCATTTCTAAAGATAATTTTGAAAGACGAGCTTCGGTATAACGCATTGCTGCTGCTCCATCTCCATCCATATTACCAAAGTTACCATGTCCATCTACTAACATATGTCTAAAGCTAAATGGTTGTGCCATACGAACCATTGCTTCATAAATTGATGAATCGCCATGTGGATGATATTTTCCCATTACATCTCCTACTATTCTAGCACTTTTACGATGGGGTTTATCTGCAGTATATCCTGATTCATACATTGAATATAAAATTCTACGATGAACAGGTTTTAAACCATCTCTTAAATCTGGGATTGCACGTGATACAATTACACTCATTGAATATTCTAAGAAAGAATCTCTAACTTCTTGTACAATATTTTTTTCAATTATTCTATCCATATTCTCCTCCTATACATCCAACATTTCTGCAAATTTAGCAAATTCCTCAATAAATGATTTACGAGGAATTACATCATCACCCATTAAATCAGTAAATACTTTATCTGCCTCTATTGCATCTTCTACTGTTACTCTTTTTAATACACGATTATCTATATGCATGGTTGTTTCACGTAAATCAATTGCATCCATTTCACCTAAACCTTTAAATCTTTGAACAATTGGTTTAGCATTTGGACTTAATGTTTTTCTATATTCTTCTAATTCTTCATCAGTTAAAACATATTTAATATTTTTTCCATTAATTACTTTATATAATGGAGGTTGTGCTGCATAAACATATCCACCTTCTACAATTGGTTTAAAGAATCTATAAAATAAAGTTAACAATAAAATTCTAATATGTGAACCATCAACATCAGCATCAGTCATAATTACTATTTTATGATATCTTAATTTGTTAATATCAAATTCTTCTCCAATACCAGTTCCAAATGCTGTTATTATTGTTCTAATTTCTTCATTTGATAAGGCTCTATCTAATCTTGCTTTTTCAACATTAAGAATTTTTCCTCTTAATGGTAAAATTGCTTGGGTTTTAGGAATTCTTGCATCTTTTGCCGAACCACCTGCTGAATCTCCTTCGACTATAAATATTTCACTTATTGAAGCATCTTTACTTGTACAATCTGCTAATTTACCAATAGTATTAAAACCATCTAATGCAGTTTTTCTACGAGTAGCTTCTCTTGCTTTTTTAGCAGCCATTCTTGCTCTTGAAGCAATAGTTGCCTTTTCCACTATTATTTTTGCAGTATCAGGGTTTTCTAATAAAAATCTTTCAAAACCTTCACTGAAAACACTATCTGCTAATTTACGTACTTCAGAATTTCCTAATCTTCCTTTTGTTTGACCCTCAAATTGTGGATTTGGATGTTTACAAGAAACAATCATGGTTAATCCTTCTTTTACGTCATCACCTGTTAAAGATTCATCTTTTTCTTTTAATAATTTATTTTTTCTAGCATAACTATTAATAATACGTGTTAAAGCTCTTCTAACTCCTTCTTCATGAGTACCACCATCATGAGTATTAATATTATTAACAAAAGAATAAATACTATCACTATAACCATCATTATATTGAAGGGCTACCTCAAACATTACACCTTCATCTTCACCCTCAAGATGAATTATTTGTTCATGAATAGGTGTCTTATTTTTATTTAGATATTTAACATATTCACTTATTCCACCTTCATAATGAAAAGTTTCTCCAGTTGTATCTTCATCATCTCTATCATCTCTTAAAGTTAATTTTAAGCCTTTATTTAAAAAAGCTAACTCACGGGTTCTAGTTTTTAATGTTTCATAGTCATAAATATCAGTGTCAAAAACTTCAGGATCAGGTTTAAATGTAACAGTTGTTCCAGTTCTTTCTTTTTCACATTCACCAATAATTTTTAATTTTTGAACTGTTTTTCCACCATTTTCAAATCTACATTCATAAATTTTTCCATCTTTGTAAACTGTTACAACAACCCATTTTGATAGTGCATTAACTACAGATGCTCCAACACCGTGTAATCCTCCAGATACTTTATATCCTCCACCACCAAATTTTCCACCTGCATGTAATACAGTATAAACTGTTTCCACTGTAGAAATACCAGTTTTAGCATGTACCCCAACTGGAATACCTCTACCATTATCTTTTACAGTTATTGAATTATCTTTATTTATAATTATTTCAATATTATTACAAAAACCAGCTAAAGCTTCATCTATTGAGTTATCAACTATTTCCCAAACTAAATGATGTAATCCTTTAACATCTGTTGTACCTATATACATACCAGGACGTTTTCTTACAGCTTCTAATCCTTCTAATACTTGAATATCGGATGCGTCATAATGTTCATTATTCATTTTCTTTCACCTCTACTATTTTTTTTATTTGACCATTTTCTATTTGTATTAATTTTGCTTTATTTAATAATTTTTTGTTTATATTTGATAAATCAGTCGTTGTTATTATTACTTGAATATCATCATTAATATATTTTAATAAATTATTTTTTTTCTTTTTATCTAATTCACTAAATACATCATCTAATAATATAATTGGATAATTATATTTATATTGTTTAAATATATTAATTTCAGCTAATTTGATTGCTAAAACAGCCATTCTTTGTTGACCTTGAGAAGCAAATTGTTTAATATTTTTTTCTTTAATATAAAATTCAATATCATCTCGATGAGGTCCAATTAAAGTAATTTTATATTTTAATTCTTTATCATATATTTTTTTAAATTCATTTTCTAATTTTTCTTTAAGATAATTCTTATCAAAATTTTCAAAATATATTGATGTTTTATATAAAATATTAAAATTATCAATATCAGTTAAATTTTTATATATTTCTTTGACATTTTCATTTAATCTTATAATAAATTTATTTCTAATTCTATAAATTTGAATTGCTTTATCAATTAAATAATTAGTTATAATTTCAAAATAATTTTTATCAAAATTTTTATTTTTTTTTAAATAATCATTTCTTATCTTTAATATTTTATTATAA
>CAZXOH010000021.1:0-10310 GCA_964642345.1 uncultured Muribaculaceae bacterium
TGAATATATATAAATATGAAAACTAAAGAAATAAAAATAGTATTAATTACATTTATTATAATTGGAATAATATCTTTTGATAATAAGATAAATAAATTTGTTATATTATTACCAGGTTATTATTTTGTTAATAATTTTGTAGAAACAGATATTGAAGAAAAAAATAATATTGAAATAGTTAAAACAATCGTTCAAAATGAGCCAAATGTAACAATTTATAGAAATAATGGTACTATACTTAATTTAAACATGACTGATTATTTAATAGGTGTATTAGGCGCTGAAATGCCAGTCTCATTTAATATTGAAGCATTAAAAGCAGGAGCAATTGTATCAAGAACTTATGCTTTAAAAAAAATCAAAAATGAAGAAAAATTAACAGATGATGTTTTAACACAAGTTTATAATGATGGTAATGAATTAAAAAATAAATGGGGTAATGAGTTTGATAAGTATTATAATAAAATTAAACAGGCTGTAGAGGCGACAAAAGATTTAGTTATAACTTATAACGGAGAATTGATTAATGCCATGTTTTTTTCAACAAGTAATGGTTATACTGAAAGTGCGAAAGAAGTTTTTGGATATGATATACCATATTTGCAAAGTGTTGAAAGTAATATTGATAAGGAAACAACTCCATACTTAAAAACAATAGAAAAAGAAATGTCAATACTATTAAATATTTTAAATGTTACAAGTTTAGATAATATTGAAATAGTTTCAAGAACAAGTAGTGGTAGAGTAAAAGAAATAAAAATTGAAAATAAAGTTTATAGTGGTGTAGAATTTAGAAAATTATTAGGACTTAGGTCAACTGATTTTGATATAAATGTTGATGGAAAAAATGTTATTATTACAACAAGAGGCTATGGTCATGGAGTAGGAATGAGTCAATATGGCGCTAACGAATTAGCTAATATAGGATATTCATATAATGATATTATTCATCATTATTATCAAAATGTTAATATAGAAAAATATTAGGAATAATTTAATTTTTTGATAAAAAAATGTAAACATTTGTAAACAAATATTTTAACTTTAACTTTTTATGATAAAATTGAAATAGGTGATTCTATGAACATAATTGATATAATTGTTAAGAAAAAAAATAAAGAAGAATTAACAAAAGAAGAATTGAAATTTGTAATTAACGGATATTTAAATAATGAAATAAAAGACTATCAAATGTCTAGTTTATTAATGGCAATAGTTATAAATGGAATGAACTTAGAAGAAACAATTAATTTGACAGATATAATGATTAATAGTGGTGAAACAATTGATTTAGGAATTGGTGATATTGTAGATAAACATTCAACAGGTGGTGTAGGTGATAAAACAACACTTATTTTAGCGCCCCTGGTAGCAAGTATTGGTGTAAAAGTTGCTAAAATGAGTGGTCGAGGATTAGGTCATACAGGAGGAACAATTGATAAATTAGAATCAATAAAAGGATTTAATGTAAATTTATCTAAAGATGATTTTATTAAACAAGTAAATGAAATAGGTGTTTCTATAATAAGTCAAACTGGTAATATCGCACCTGCTGATAAAAAAATATATGCATTAAGGGATGTAACTGGAACTACAGAATCTATTCCCTTAATTGCTTCTTCAATAATGAGTAAAAAAATAGCAAGTGGCGCTAAATATATAGTTATTGATGTTAAAGTTGGAAATGGTGCTTTAATGAAAAATATTGAGGACGCTAGACTTTTAGCAACTACAATGATTGAAATAGGAAAAAGATATAATAGAATAGTTGTATGTGTACTTACAAATATGGATGTTCCTTTAGGTCATAATATTGGAAATGGATTAGAAGTAGTAGAAAGTATTAATTGTCTAAAAGGAAATGGACCAAGTGATTTAGAAGCCTTAGTTTTAGAATTAGGCAGTATAATGGTTTCTTTATCTAAAAAAATTTCTAAAGAAGAAGCTAAAGAACAATTATTAAATAATTTACATAATAATAAAGCATATTCTAAATTTGAAGAATTAGTTAAATATCAAAATGGAAATATAAATAATATTGATATTTCCAGTAAAATTATTTCCGTAAAAAGTAATAAAGAAGGATTTATAAATAAAATTAATACTTTAAAATTAGGAGAAATAGTTAAAAATATTGGCGGTGGAAGAATAAATAAAGAAGATTCTATTGACTATGGTGTTGGAATTGTAATTAGTAAAAAAGTAGGACAATTTGTATTTGAAAATGAAGAAATTGCAAAAGTATATATAAGAAATATAGATATTAAAGTAAGTGATATATTAGATTGTTTTGAGATAAAAGAAAAATATTTAAAAAAACAACCACTAATATTAGAGGTTATTAAGTGATAACAGTAATAGCAATTATAATTGCAACCATTCTAATAGTACTTGATGAATTAAAAGAATTTATTTTATTTTCTTTATTTTGTTTAATTAGCTATATAATTATAAAAGAAATAAAAAATAGAAAATATAGTCGTAATCCATTTAAAAAAATAGAAAAAATAAAAACTATTGACTATATTATAATGATGATTAATGAAAGTAATCAATATAAAAAATATTTAGTTAATAATGATAATATAATTTTAATAACTGAAGTAAATATTTATTTTATGAAAGTATTAGAATTAAAAAATAAAATAACTGGTAAAATTGATGAAAACTATTTAACAGAAGAAATAGGAAGTAAAAAATATAAAATAAAAAATGTAATAAAAAATTATAATAAAGAATATTATAACTATCAAAATAAAATAAAAGAAAAAATTAAAAAATATATTGTTATCAGAAATGATTGTAGTATGAATATTGATGATAATGATATAAAAATAATTCACAATAAAAATTTATTATTTGAAATAGATAAAGGATTTAAGAAATATTCAAAAATTGATATAGATAATATATATAATAAATTATTGTAAAGTTTTGTCAAAAAATATCAAAATTGTTGAATAAAAAAAATATATATTATATTATCATAATAGAGGGAGTGATAAATGTGATATACCCATCTATAGACAAATTATTAAATATAGTAGGATCAAAATATTTATTAGTAAATTTAATTTCAAAAAGAGTTTCTGAAATGGAAGAAACAAAGAATTATCAATTGAAAGAAAATGAATATGTTTCTAAAAAAGATATTGGTAGAGCATTGGAAGAATTTTCTAAAGAAGTAGTAAAAGTAAAAGCCAATTAATGGCTTTTTCTAGTACAATTAAATATAATATCAATAATTTCATCTTGGATTTTATTACTATTCCATATAATTTCAAATAAAACTCCCAAACCGGGTAAAACAACATCATCTTTAGATTTTATTGATTCAATAATAGTTTCTTTGATATCATTTTTACTTGAATCTTTAAAATTATTTAAAATATATTCTCTTATATTTACGTTCATAAAAATCATCCTTTCACATATATTTTGAATTTATAATTAAAAAATATACAAAACTATTTATTTTTTATTAAAAAAAATGTATAATTATGTTAGGAGGAATATATATGTTATGGATTATTTTAGTAATTGTTGTTATTATTATTTTATTTATAATTAGTACTTATAATGCATTAGTACAATTAAGAAATAAAGTAAGAAATCAATGGTCACAAATTGATGTTGTATTAAAAAACAGAGCAGATTTAATACCTAATTTAGTTGAAACTGTTAAAGGATATGCTGGACACGAAAGTGAAACATTAGAAGCTGTAATAAAAGCTAGAAATAGTTATGTTACTGCTGCTACACCAGAAGATCAAATGAAGGCTAGTGGAGAAATTAGTGGAGCATTAAGTAAATTATTTGCATTAAGTGAAAGTTATCCTGATTTAAAAGCAAATACAAATTTCTTAGATTTACAAACTAAATTAACTGAAACAGAAGACAAAATTAGATATGCAAGACAATTTTATAATGATGCTGTTAATAAATACAATAACAAAGTTGAAATGTTCCCATCTAATATTATAGCTGGAATGTTTCATTTTGAAATGGCAAAATTATTTGAAGCTAATGAAGCAGATAAAGAAGTACCAAAAGTACAATTTTAGAACTTACAAACAGTAAAATGAAATGATTTTATTGATATTGATTGATTTAGAAAAAGAAGAAAAAGTAGTTTACAATCTAAATGAAAATTTTTCTTCTTTTTAATATGCAAAAATTATCAATCCAATTGATAATTTTGGTAAATTATTTTGTAAAAAATTTATTGTTTTTGTTAAAGGTAAGTGTTACAATAAATATTAATTGAAGGTGATTATATGAATAAGCAATATTTTTTTGAAGGATTAAGTTTAGCTGAAACAAAAGAAATATTTAAAAAATATAGATTAGGAGAAATTAGCATAAATGAATTAGTAATAAGTAATATAGGTTTAGTAAAAAAAATAATTTTTAGAACATTTCAAAATTGTCAATTTGATAATTTTGAATATGATGATTTAATTCAAGAAGGATGCATCAGTTTGTATAAATCAATCTTAAATTATGATGAAAATAAAGATTATAAATTTAGTACATATTCTTACAACATAATAAGAAATGATTTAGTAAATGTATATTTTAAAAATATGAACATGGTTTCTTCTTCTAAAAAAAGTATTGAAAAATCAAAAGAAATACAAAAATTTATAGCAGATTATAATGTAAAAAATAAAAAAAATCCAACAATTGAAGAAATAGCTAAATCATTTAATACATCAGTAGAAAGCATATTGTCACTTTATAATTTAGGTTTAACTGAAACAAGATTAGAAAAATTAGTATATAATTCAGATGATGATTCAGAAGAAATAAAATACTTCATGACAAATAATAATGATGTTGAAAAAGAAATAATGTGTATTTTTTTAAAAAAAGAAATGATGAATTTAATAAATGAATTAGATGAAAAAAGTAAAAATTTGATTTTATATAGATATGGCTTTATAGATGGTATTTGTCATTCATTTGTCGAAATAGCAAAACAAAAAGGAATATCAAGACAAGCTGTTGAACAAAAAGAAAAACGGGTTTTTGAAAAATGTAAAAAATTATGTTTGAAAAAGGGATTACAAGAATTTTTAAAATAAAATATCTTATTAGATATTTTTTTGATATAATTTAAGTGGGTGATATTATGTATGTAGACGTATTAGTGGAACTAAAAATAAAAAAAATAGATCAAACTTATACTTATTCAGTACCAAATAATTTACAAAATGAAATTGAAATAGGGAAAAGAGTATTAGTTCCATTTAACAATCAAAAAATAGAAGGATTTATTTTAAATATAAAAAATGAAGTTGATTTTAAAACAAAAGACATAATATCAGTAATAGATGAAAATCCAGTATTAAATAATGAATTGATAGAATTAGGAAATTATATAAGCAAGAAAACAATTGTAAATAAAATAACTGCATTTCAAACGATGTTGCCTGCTGCATTAAAAGCTAAAAAAAATAATAAAATAAATAAAAAATTTATATCAGTACTTGAATTAGTAAATAAAAATTATGTTTCAAAAAATGAAAATCAATTGAAAATATTAGAATTATTTAAATATGAAAATCAAATTTTAAAAAAAGATTGTATTAATATATCATTATCTAGTACCAATACATTAATAAAAAATAATATATTAAAAGAAATAAAGATAGAAGAATATAGATTAAAAAATAATATTGAAAAGCAAGAAAATAAAATAATTTTAAATGATGAACAAAAAAAAGTAATAAATAATGTTGAACTAAATAAATTTAAACCATATTTGTTACATGGAGTAACAGGTAGTGGTAAAACAGAAGTTTATATGAATTTAATTGAAAAAGTTTTAAAAAACAAAAAACAAGCAATTGTTTTAGTTCCTGAAATATCTTTAACACCACAACTTGTAAATGTTTTTAGAAATAGATTTGGAAATGATATAGCCATATTACATAGCGGATTATCTAATGGAGAAAAATATGATGAATGGCGAAAAATTGAGCGAAAAGAAGTAAATGTTGTAATAGGCGCTAGAAGCGCTATATTCGCACCATTTACTAATTTAGGAATAATTATAATTGATGAAGAACATTCTAGTACATATAAGCAAGAAAATAATCCAAAATATAGTGCGATTGATATTGCTTTATGGCGTGCTAAAAAATATAATATTCCTTTAATTTTGGGGAGTGCAACTCCATCAATAGAAAGTTATACTCGAGCACTTCAAAATACATATACATTGTTAACTATGAAAAATAGAGTAAATAATAATTATCCTAAAACCATTTTAATTGATATGAAAGATGAAATAAAAAAAGGAAATAGAATTATATCAAACACTTTAGATGAAAAAATTAAAGAACGATTAGAAAAACAAGAACAAATAATTATTTTATTAAATAGAAGAGGTTATACAACAATTACAACTTGCAAAAACTGTGGTTATACAGATAAATGTCCACATTGTGATATTCCTTTAACTTATCATAAAACATCTAATATGATGCGTTGTCATTATTGTGGTTATGCTCATAAAATGATTACGATTTGTCCAGAATGCAAAAGTGACAGCATTAATAATTATGGAATGGGAACTCAAAAATTAGAAAGTATTTTGAATGATAAATATGATGCTAGAATAATTAGAATGGATCAAGATACAACAACATCTAAAGGTAGTCATGAAAAAATAATTAATGATTTTAAAAATCATAAATATGATATTTTAATTGGTACACAAATGATATCTAAAGGCTTAGATTTCCCAAATGTTACATTAGTTGGGGTTATAAATGGAGATGCTTCTTTAAATATACCTGACTTTAGAAGTGCAGAGCGGACATATCAATTATTAAATCAAGTAGCTGGAAGAAGTGGTAGAGGTAATTTACCTGGTGAAGTAATTATTCAAGGATTTAATATTGAACATTATAGTATTGTAAAAGCTTGTAACAATGATTATATAGGTTTTTATAATGAAGAATTAAAAATTAGAAAAATTTTAAAGTATAGTCCATATTATAATTTATGTTTAATAAAAATTAAATCAAAAAATTATAATGAAGCTTTAACTGAATCTAATAAAATTATTAAACATTTAAAAGCTAAAAATTTAGAAAATACAATTGTTTTAGGTCCGACTTCCGCACTTATTCCGAAAATCAATGATGTTTACAATATTCAAATAATTATCAAATTTAAAAATACTGGTATTTTAATGAAAGAATTAGAATTTATTAATAATTATTATAGAACTAGTAAAGTGATAGTTGAAATTGATATTAATCCAATAAGAATGTAATAAGTCAAAAATTTTTGACTTATTTTTTCATTCTATAACAAATATGCTTAAAGAATATTTGGTTCAAGAAAAAATATATTTTGGATGTATATAGTTGAAAATATTATTAAATATGGTAAATATTATAAAGAATATATAAAAAAGAATCTAAATTTCTTTTTTTTCTTAAAAAATATGGTAAAATATTACTATTGGAGATGATAATATGCACTCATTAAAAATTATTGATTTAACAGTTAAAGTTGAAAATAAAATTATATTAAATAAATTTAATTTAACAATAAATAGTGGTGAAATTCACGTTATTTTAGGTCCCAATGGTACAGGAAAATCAACATTATCTAAAGTTATAATGGGTGATCCTGATTATAAAATAGTAAGTGGAACCATTAAATTTGATGATGAAGATATAGCAAAATTAGAAACAGATAAAAGAGCTAAATTAGGAATTTTTCTAGGATTTCAAATGCCTATTAGTATAGAAGGAGTAACTAATTCTGATTTTTTAAGAACTGCTATTCATAGTTTAGATAAAGAATTTAAATTGATGGAATTCATAAAAAAAATAAATAATACATGTGATAAACTAAAGATGGATAGAGAAATGATTCATCGATCAGTTAATGTGGGATTTTCTGGCGGTGAAAGGAAAAAAAATGAAATATTGCAAATGTATTTATTAAAACCTAATACAATTTTATTAGATGAAATTGATTCTGGATTAGATATGGATAGTTTAAAAATTGTTGGAAAATCTGTAATGGATTATTATAATGAATATGCACCAGCGATTTTATTAATTACTCATTATCAAAGGTTACTTAATTATATAAAGCCAACTCATGTTCATATAATGAGGGATGGAAAAATAATTAAAAGTGGTGACATCAAATTAGTAAAAGAAGTAGAAGAAAAAGGATACGAATCAATCGAAGTATATGAATAAAATAAAGATTAAAAATAATGATATTTCATTATTAGAAACGGATGACTTAATAGTTGTAAAGTTATCTGATAAATTAGAAATATTTGATGTCAAAAAAATGAATATAGAAGTAGTTGGTTCAACTGAAATAGAAATAATTTATGATGAAAAACTTGAATCTAAATTAGATATTGAATATAACATAGATTCTAATGTAGAAGTAAAAATAACGGAAATAAGAAAAGAAATGAAATCTAAAATTCAATATAAATATAATATATTAGAAAATAGTAATGTTAAAGTAATTAAATTTTATGATTCTAAAGTAATAAAAGAATTAGATATAATAAATTTAAATGGAATAAATTCAAAAATAGATTATTTATTAAAAACAATTGCTACTGATAAACAAGATTATAATATGTATGTATATCATAATAATAAAAATACAATAAGTAATATTAAAAATAATAGTGTTAATATAAATGAAGGAACTACAACATTTAATATAACAGGAGTAGTATATAATGGAATAACAAATTGTACATTAAATCAAATAAATAAAATAATAAATCTTAATGATAAAGAATGTAAGATTAATCCAAATTTATTAATTGAAGAAAATGATGTAGTTGCTAATCATTCTGCATTAATAGGAAAATTTAGTGAAGAGGAAATCTTTTATTTGATGAGTAGAGGAATAAGTAAAAAAGATAGTATCAATTTGTTAACAAAAGGATTTTTAATGGATGGTATTCAAAATGAAACAATAAATAAAATTATTGAAAAATATAGTAGTTGGGGGTGATTTATGAATCGAGAAGACTTTCTATTGTTAAAAAAAGGAATAATTTATTTTGATAATGGTGCTACTACATTAAAACCAAAAGTATTACCTGATGCTGTAAATGATTATTATAATAATTATAGTGCGAATGCTCATAGAGGAGATTATGATATTAGTTTACAAGTAGACAATATGTATGAAAAAACTAGAAAATTAGTAAAAGAATATATAAATGCACGAAGTGAAAAAGAAATAATTTTTACTAGTGGTTCTACTGATTCAATAAATAAAATTGTTTTTGGATATTTTAGAAATGTTTTGAAGGAAAATGATGAAGTTTTGTTAAATAAAAGTGAACATGCTTCAAATGTTTTACCTTGGTTTGAATTAGCAGATGAATTAAAGTTAAAGATTAAATTTATTGATTTAGATGAAAATTATGAAGTGACATTAGAAAATATTGAAAAATTAATAACATCAAATACTAAGGTAATTAGTATAGCGCATATTACTAATGTAGTTGGTGATATAAGAGATATAAAAAAAATTACTTCTTTAGCTCATAAAAATGACGTTATGGTATTATTAGATTCTGCTCAAAGTGTTGGACATGTAAAAACTGATGTTCAAGATTTGGATGTTGATTTTTTAACTTTTTCAGCTCATAAAATGTATGGACCAACTGGTGTAGGAGTTCTTTATGGAAAAGAAGATGTATTAAAAAACATAAAACCAATTATATTTGGTGGTGGAATGAATAGTAGTTTTGGTTCTGATTTAACAAGAGTTTATGATGAAATTCCTGAATTATTAGAAGCAGGTACTCCTAATATAGCTGGAGTAATTGGTTTTGGTAGAGTTATTGAATATATAAATAAAATAGGGTTAGATAAAATTCAAAAATACGAATCAGAATTAAAAAAATACGCTTTAGAAAAATTAAAACAAAATAAAAATATAATTATTTATAATGAACATTCTAAAGGATCAATTATTACTATTAATTATAAGGACATATTTGCTCAGGATTTAGCAATTTACCTAAATAAATATAAAATATGTGTTAGGGCTGGAAATCATTGTACGAAAATTCTTAAAGATGAATTAAAAATAAAAAATACTGTAAGAATTAGTTTCGCTATGTATAATACTAAAGAAGAAATAGATAAATTAATAGAAGTATTAAGTAATCCTAATATTAAAGATGAAATAATTTAAAGACTATTTATTTAGTCTTTTTTGTATATTTTAATTTAAAAAAATTAAATTTTTACCAAAAATCAAAATTGGTCTAACCAATTTTTAAAATT
>CAZXOH010000022.1:0-10308 GCA_964642345.1 uncultured Muribaculaceae bacterium
AAAAGCAACCGGTTTATCAAAAGAACAAATAGAAAAATTATAAACTTCATTTAATAGAAAGTGAATTCTAAAGGTAAAGAAACTAAATTAAAAAAATGTCAATTACTTTTAGAATTCACGATTTTTATAAAAAAATTGTTAAAAGTCTTGTCAAACAACGTAAAATATTATATAATTTAGTAGTCGTATGAAATATGGGCCTATAGCTCAGCTGGTTAGAGCGCACGCCTGATAAGCGTGAGGTCGATGGTTCAAGTCCATTTAGGCCCACCATTTTGATATTTAACTCAAACTATAAAGTTTGAGTTTTTATATAAAAAGCAATAAAATTTATTGCTTAATAAAGAAAGTAGTGTTATAATAATGGAACTTTCGGAGGGAAATTATGTTAAATAAATTTGAAAAAAAAGTAGACGAAAAAATATCTATTAATATAGAAAATAAAAGAAAATTAAAAAAAGAATATGATATTAATTTAAATCAAGAAATAATTATTAGAAGCTTATTAGAAAATTTAAAAATTATAAAAGAAACTAAAAAGAAAAAAAATATCCTATCAATTTTAATTGTAATTTTTGGAATAGCTTCAATAATGACTCCGTTTTCATTAATTTTATTTATTTTAGGAATTATTGGTTATAAAATTGATGAAAAAAGAATAAATGATAATTTTCAAGAAATAATAAACAGTGACTATATTGGCTCTAAAAATGAAAAGGATTTAAATAAAGAATTATATAATACATTATATAAAAATTGTATTATTGAAGATAAAATTAAAAATAATAATAATAGAATCAACGAATACAATAGAATTAAAACAAAAATTAATTATATAAAAGAATTAAAAAATAATGATAATTATTGTAAACAACTTGAAGAAGTTTATCAAACAATTCCTGTTTTAGCATTCAACTCTTTGGAAGAATATAAAAACTATTTATCTTATGATGATGAATTTATTAAAAATGAAATAATTAAATCTAAAATATTAACAAAACATATCCATTAAAAGAGAAAGGAAAAATTATGAATACATATGAAGATAAAATCTTAATGTTAAGTAATGAATTAGAAGATGAAATAGAAGAAAGGTTTTATTTATTAGATAGAGAATTTGATAATACACACTGTCAATATATATTATATTTAATTGGAAAAATGTTTATTGAAAAAAATATGCAAATGGTGTATCGAAAATTTATGATAAATTTCATTGAAGAAAGTTTCGAAAAATTAAACTATAAAGAAAATTATAATTACACTTTTTTAATAGATAATTTAAAATATATGGTAAATGACCTAATAACAATTGATGATGTAAATAAACTAAGAAATGAAATATTTATATATTTAGAAAATCAAAGTTCAAAAAAATTGTTACTTTCTAACATTGGATAATCTTGACAATAATATAGATTTAATTTATAATTAACTTGATAAAAACATAGAAAGAGAAAAGTAAAAATATCCCTTTTAACAAGCGAGTTAGGTATGGTGTAAGCTAACATAATAAATATTTTGAAAGAACACTCTGGAGTTTTCTATATGAAATCGCAGTAATATAGAACGGATAATTACCGTTATTAAATTAAAAGAGATCACAACAGTGATAATTAGGGTGGTACCACGGAAAATTCGTCCCTTGATTATTGCTGTTTTTTTTGAAGGAGGAATAAAATGAAATTTACAAGTGAAATGGTTGATGATTATGCCGATAAACTATTAATAGGATTAACAAAGGAAGAAAATAAAATGGTATTAGATGAATTTGATATTATAGATCAAAACATTAATATTATTAATGAAATTGAAGGAATTGAAAAAGTTGAACCAATGTCTCATTGTTTAGATGATTTTTCATATGAATTAAGAGAAGATGTTATAGAAGAATCAATTGATATAGATTCACTATTACAAAATTGTGATGATTATATTAATGATGAAGTAAAAGTACCAAAGGTGGTGGAATAATGGAATTTATGGATAAAAGTATTGAAGAAATACATAAATCTTTAAAAAACAATGAAGTAACAGTCCAAGAATTAATAAAAGAATCTTTAGAAAAATCTCATAAATTACAAGATGAATGTAATGCATTTGTAACAATTTTAGATACTGCCAAAGAAGTAGAAGTAACTGATAATTTACTATCAGGAATTCCATATGGCATTAAAGATAATTATTCAACTAAAGGAATATTATCAACAGGATCTTCTAATACATTGAAAGATTATATTCCATTTTTTACAGCTACAGCTATTTCTAATTTAGAAAAAGTTGGAGCAATACCTGTAAATAAAACTGTAATGGATGAATTTGGTATGGGTGGAACAGGAACAACAGGACATACTGGAATAGTAAAAAATCCTTGGGATAAAACAAGAATGTGTGCTGGATCAAGTGCTGGAAGTGCTTGCGCTGTAGCAGCTGGTGTATATCCATATGCAACTGGATCAGATACAGGCGATTCTATCAGAAAGCCTGCTGCTTATTGTGGTATTGTTGGATATAAGCCTACATATGGAATGATTTCTAGATATGGGTTATTTCCTTTTGCTAGTTCATTAGATCATTGTGGTGTCTTAACTAGAAATGTAAAAGACGCTGCAATTGTTGTTAATACTATGAAAGGTATTGATAAAAATGATATGACTACATGGGATTCAAGTAATATTGATTTAACAAAATTAACATTAGATGTAAAAGGTAAAAAATTATGTTATATCAAGGAAATATGTAATTTAGAAATGTATCCTCATGCTAATGAAGAATTAAAAGAACACTTAAATAATTTCAAAAAAACAATTGAATTGTGTAAAAGTTTAGGTATGGAAGTCGAAGAAGTAAGTGTGGATCAAAAACTACTTAATGCAATTGCTTCTACTTATGTTGTAATATCTTGCGCTGAAGCAACATCAAATATGTCTAATTTAACAGGAATTATTTTTGGACCTCGTGGTGAAGGGAACAATTATATTGAAATGATGAAAGATTATCGTACAAAAGGATTTTCTTCATTAATTAAAAGAAGATTTGTAATTGGTTCTTATGTATTACAAGCACAAAATAAAAATAGATATTTCTTTAATGCTCAAAGAGTAAGAAGATTATTAGTAGATACTTGGAAAGAATTATATAAAAAATATGATGCCGTTATATTACCAGTTGGAAGTGGTCCTGCTAAAAAGCTAGAACATAATGACGATACATTAGATAATAACACAACTGTTTTAGAAGAACATTTACAAGTTGGTAACTTTGGCGGTTTTCCATCAATAACAATTCCAAATGGATTTGTAAATAATTTACCAGTTGGTGTTAATATAACAGGAAATTGTTATGATGATTTAAATGTTTTAAGCATAGCCTATGCATTAGAAACAAAAATGGAATACAAAAATCAAATTGCTAAGGAGGTAAAATAATGAAATATAAAGCATTAATTGGTCTTGAAATGCATTGTGAAATAAGCGAAACCAAAACAAAAGTATTTTCAAGTGCTAAAAACTCTTATAGCGATATTCCTAATAGCAACATAAGACCATTAGATATGGGATTTCCTGGAACATTACCAGTTGTAAATAAAGAAGCTGTTAAAATGTCATTAATGGCAAGTATTATCCTAGGTTGTAAACAACCAGAATATATTTATTTTGAAAGAAAAAATTATTATTATCCTGATATGCCAAAAAATTATCAAATTACTCAAGAAACTAAACCAGCTCCAGTTGGTATTTATGGAGAATTGAAATATGATGTTAAAGGTGAATTTAAAATTGCTAAAATTAACAATATTCACTTAGAAGAAGATGCAGCAAGTACTGATCATTATGCTAGATATTCTACAATTGATTACAATAGAGCAGGAGTACCTTTATTAGAATTAGTTACTGAGCCTTGCTTTCATTCAGCAGATGAAGCAGTAGCTTTTCTAGAAACTATGAGAAGTATTTATAGATATACTGGAATAAGTGAAGCCGATAGTAAAAAAGGACAAATTAGATGTGATGTTAATGTTTCAATAATGGATGCATCATTAGATGAATTAGATTCTAAAAACTGGGGAACAAAAGTTGAAATTAAAAACGTAAATTCTTTTAGTGGAGTAAGAGATGCAATTAATTATGAAATTGAAAGACAAACAGAAGCTAAAGAAGATGGAACATATGATACAGAAATTCATCAAGAAACAAGAAGATGGGATGAAGAAACAGGAACAACTATTTATATGCGTAGTAAAGTAGATGCAATTGATTATAAATATTTTATTGAACCAAATATTCCAAAATTTAAATTAAGTCAAGAATGGTTAGATGAAATTAAAAAACAAATTCCCGTTTTAGCTAATCAAAGAAAAGAAATTTATATGGAAAAATATGGCTTATCTAATTATGATGCAACTATTTTAGTAAAAGAAAAAGATATTTCTGATTATTTTGAAGAAACTTTAAAATGTGGAGCTGATCCTAAGACCTCTTCAAATTGGATTACAAGTATAATTTTAGGTCATTTAAATAAGATGAATCTAGAAATAAAAGATTTATTTGTAACTCCAAAAATGCTAAGTGAATTAATTAATTTAGTTAATACAAATGAAATTTCTTCTAAACAAGCTAAAGAAGTATTATATGAAGCTTTAGAAAATAGTAAAGAACCTACCGAAATTGTAAAAGAAAAAGGAATTAAACAAATAGGTGGCGAAGATGAAATATTGAAAGTAATAAATGAAGTTTTAAATGAACAACCTAATGCTATTGAAACTTATAAGTCTGGAAGAGATAATATTGTTGATTTTTTAGTTGGCCAAGTTATGAAAAAAACAAAAGGTCAAGCAAATCCAGCTATAGCTAGAAGTAAAATGATAGAAGAAATTAATAAAAGATAGGAGAAATTTATGAATATATATAGAGATACTTATTGTGGAAAAGTAAGTGAAGCTGATGTTTCAAAAGAAATTAAATTATCTGGTTGGGTAGAAAATATAAGAGACCATGGTGGTGTATTATTTTTAGATTTAAGAGATGAATATGGTACTATCCAACTAGTAAGTAATAATGATGAATTATTTAAAGACATTTCTAAAGAATCAACTATTACTGTTAAAGGAGTAGTTAGAAAAAGAAATGAAGAAGATTATAATAATAATATTGAAACTGGTACTATTGAATTATTAGTTTCTGAATTAAATTTAATTAGCAAAGCTGCTACTTTACCATTTGAAATTAAAACTTCACATGAAGTTAATGATGATTTAAGATTAAAATACAGATATTTAGATTTAAGAAACAAAAAAGTTCATGAAAATATTGTTTTTAGATCAAAAGTATTAAATTATTTAAGAAATAAAATGAATTCTTTAGGATTTACTGAAGTTCAAACTCCAATTATTTCTGCATCTTCTCCAGAGGGCGCTAGAGATTTTGTTATTCCTTCAAGAAATTTTAAAGGCAAATTTTATGCTTTACCTCAAGCACCTCAAATTTATAAACAATTATTAATGGTTAGTGGTTTTGATAAATATTATCAAATTGCACCATGTTTTAGAGATGAAGATTGTAGAAGTGATAGAACTTTAGAGTTTTATCAATTAGATTTTGAAATGAGTTTTGCAACTGAAGAAGATGTTTATAAAATTGGTGAAGAAATTTTTTATGACACTTTTACTAATTTTAGTAATAGAGTAGTTTCTAAAAGACCATTTAGAAGAATTCCATATAAAGAATCTATGTTAAAATATGGAACAGATAAACCTGATTTAAGAAATCCATTAGAAATAATTGATATTAGTGATATTTTTGAATTTTCTGATTTTAAGCCATTTAGAGGTGCTACAGTAAGAGCAATTAAGGTTGATAATATTGCTGATAAATCTAATTCTTGGTTTAATGAATTAGTTGATTATGCTAAAACAATTGATATGCCTGGTATTGGTTATATTACTGTAATGGAAGATATGTCTTTTAAAGGACCTATTGATAAATTCTTAACTGATGAAGATAAACAAAATTTAATTAATAAAGCAAATCTTAAAGTAGGCAGTGTTTTATTCTTTATAGCAGATAAAAATGAATTAATTGCTAGTAAACAAGCTGGATTAATTAGAATTGAGTTGGGTAGAAAATTAGATTTAATTGATAAAAATAAATTTGAATTTTGTATTGTAAATGATTTTCCTATGTTTGAATTAAATGAAGAAGGAAAATATGATTTTGGACATAATCCGTTTAGTATGCCACAAGGTGGTTTAGATGCTTTAAATAATGAAAATATTGAAGATATTAAAGCATATCAATATGATTTTGTATGTAATGGTAATGAAATGGCTTCAGGTGCTGTTAGAAATCATGATATTAATATTATGAAGAAAGCTTTTGAAATAGCTGGATATAGTGAAGATACCGTGAAAGAAAGGTTTAAATCTTTATATACAGCATTTCAATTTGGGGCACCTCCTCATGCTGGTATGGCACCTGGAATTGATAGAATTATAATGTTACTTAAGGATGAACCAAATTTGAGAGAGGTTCAAGCATTCCCTACTAGTGTTAGTGGTGCAGATAATATGATGGGTTCACCTAGTGAATTAACTGAACAACAATTAAGAGAAATTCATATTAAAATTAGATAAAAATTAGTAGAAAATACTAATTTTTTTTCGTTATTATTTTACATTATTTTTTCTAAATAGATAAAAAAAATAAAAAGTTCTTAAAAACATTGACATTCATATAATAAAATGATATATTATCAAAGGAATTTAATTTATAGGTTTACTTCGGTAAATCTTTAATTAAAAGCAAAATGAAACACCTGGAAGTGTGTAATGAGAGGAGGATTAAAATGCCAACAATTAATCAATTAGTAAGAAAAGGTAGAGGTAGTAAAACTAGAAAGAGTAAATCACCAGTTTTAGCAGTTGGATATAACAGTAGAACAAAAAGAACTACTGATCAAAATTCACCACAAAAACGTGGAGTATGTACTCGTGTAGGTACAACAACACCAAAAAAACCAAACTCAGCATTAAGAAAATATGCTCGTGTTAGATTATCAAATGGTATGGAAGTTACTGCTTATATCGGTGGTGAAGGACATAACCTACAAGAACATAGTGTTGTATTAATTCGTGGAGGACGTGTTAAAGACCTTATCGGGGTTAGATATCATATCGTTCGTGGAACATTAGATACAGCAGGTATTGATAAAAGACGTCAAGGACGTAGTAAATATGGTACTAAAAAACCTAAAAACAATTAATAAATGAGAGGAGGATATATATGCGTAAAAGACGTGCAGTTAAAAGAGATGTTTTAGCAGATCCAATGTATAATTCAAAATTAGTAACAAAATTAATTAATAGAATTATGTTAGATGGAAAAAAAGGTATAGCTCAAAATATTCTTTATGAATCATTTGATATAATCAAAGAAAAAACTAATAAAGATCCAATGGAAGTTTTTGAAGCTGCTATGGAAAATATTAAACCAGCACTTGAAGTTAAATCAAGAAGAGTTGGTGGAGCTAACTATCAAGTTCCAATCGAAGTTAGAGCTGATCGTAGTCAAGCTTTAGCACTAAGATGGTTAGTTAATTATGCTCGTTTAAGAGGAGGTCATTCAATGGCTGAAAACTTAGCAAACGAAATAATTGATGCATCGGAAGGAACTGGTGGAGCAGTTAAAAAACGTGAAGATACACATAGAATGGCAGAAGCTAATAAAGCATTTGCTCATTATAGATGGTAATAAGAAAGGAATTAAATTATGGCTCGTGAATATAGTTTAGAGAAAACTCGTAATTTTGGGATAATGGCCCATATTGACGCAGGAAAAACAACTATGACAGAACGTATCTTATTCCATACACATAAAATCCATAAAATAGGAGAAACTCATGATGGAGCATCTCAAATGGATTGGATGGAACAAGAACAAGAACGTGGTATAACTATAACTTCAGCTGCAACGACTGCATATTGGAAAGGTCATAGATTAAATATAATCGATACACCAGGTCACGTTGATTTTACAGTAGAAGTTTCAAGATCACTTCGTGTATTAGATGGTGCAGTAGCACTTCTAGATTCTAATGCGGGAGTTGAACCACAAACAGAAACAGTTTGGCGTCAAGCAGATGAATTCAAAGTTCCTCGTATAATTTTCTGTAATAAAATGGATAAATTAGGAGCAAGCTTTGAAATGTCACTTAAATCAATTGGAGAAAGATTAGGCGTAAATTATGCACCAATCGAATGGCCAATTGGAGCTGAAAGTGAATTTGACGGAATTATAGATTTGGTTACAATGAAAGCTTATCATTATGATGGACAACAAATTGAAGAACCAACTGAAATTGAAATTCCTACAGAATTAAAAGAAATAGCTGAAAAAAAACGTTCAGAATTAATAGAATCAGTTGTTGAATTTGATGATGCTTTAATGGAAAAATATCTTGAAGGTAATGAACTTACTATTGAAGAAATTAAAGGTGCAATCAGAAAAGGTGTTCTTGAAGTTAAATTCTTCCCAGTTATGTGTGGAACAGCTTTAGGAAATAAAGGAACTAAATTATTGCTAGATGCTGTTATAGATTATATGCCAGCACCAACAGATATTGAATCAATTAAAGGTATTGATTTAAATGGAAAAGAAATAGTTAGACATCCATCTGACTCTGAACCATTTAGTGCATTAGCATTTAAAGTTATGACAGATCCATTTGTTGGAAGACTTACTTTCTTTAGAGTTTACTCAGGACATTTAAATAGTGGTTCTTATGTATTAAATGCAAGTAAAAACAAAAAAGAAAGACTAGGAAGAATTCTTCAAATGCATGCTAACAACAGAACTGAAATTAGTGAAGTTTATACTGGAGATATAGCTGCTGCAGTAGGCTTTAAAGATACTACTACTGGAGATACATTATGTGATGAAAAACACGCTTGTATTTTGGAATCAATGGAATTCCCAGAACCAGTTATTGAACTTGCTGTTGAACCAAAATCAAAAGCTGATCAAGATAAAATGGCATTAGCATTACAAAAATTATCAGAAGAAGATCCAACTTTTAGAGCTTCTACTAATCATGAAACAGGTCAAACTATTATAGCAGGTATGGGTGAATTACACTTAGATATCATTGTTGATAGAATGAAAAGAGAGTTTGGTGTTGAAGCTAACGTTGGTCAACCACAAGTTTCATATCGTGAAACATTAACACAAACAGCTGAATGTGAAGGTAAATACATTAAACAATCAGGTGGTCGTGGACAATATGGTCACGTATGGATTAAATTCGAACCAAATCCTGATAAAGGATATGAATTCGTTGATGCAGTTGTTGGTGGTGTTGTTCCAAGAGAATATATCCCAGTAACTGATAAGGGATTACAAGAAGCTATGAAAACTGGTGTTCTTGCTGGATTCCCAATGGTGGATGTTAAAGCAACATTATTTGACGGTTCATATCATGATGTTGACTCATCTGAAATGGCTTATAAAATAGCTGCAAGTATGGCTTTAAAAGAAGCAAAAAATAAATGTAAACCAATTTTACTTGAACCAATTATGAAAGTTCAAGTAGTAGTTCCAGATGAATATCTTGGAAATGTTATGGGAGATATTACATCTCGTCGTGGTAAACCACTTGGTCAAGAATCAAGAGGTAATGCATTAGCAATTGATGCAATGGTACCACTTTCTGAAATGTTTGGATATGTTACATCTTTAAGATCTAATACTCAAGGTAGAGGTAACTATACAATGAGATTTGATCATTATGAAGAAGTACCTAGAAATATTTCAGAAGAAATCATCAAAAAATATGGTGGAAATAATTAAAACTGTATAAACTAAAGGAAAAAATACTTGCTATTTTTCCTTAGTTGATATAAAATAAATATGTAATTAAATAGAGGAGGAAAAAATATGGCAAAAGCAAAATTTGATCGTTCAAAACCACATGTTAACATTGGTACAATTGGACACGTAGACCATGGTAAAACTACATTAACTGCTGCAATTTCAAAATGTTTAGCAGGAAAAAATGGTAACGAAGCAGTAGATTTCGCTAACATTGATAAAGCACCAGAAGAAAGAGAAAGAGGTATTACAATTAATACAGCTCACATTGAATATAGTACTGAAAAAAGACACTATGCTCATGTTGACTGTCCAGGACATGCTGACTATGTAAAAAATATGATTACTGGTGCAGCTCAAATGGATGGAGCTATCTTAGTTATAGCTGCAACTGATGGACCTATGGCACAAACTCGTGAACATATCTTATTATCACGTCAAGTTG
>CAZXOH010000023.1:0-7282 GCA_964642345.1 uncultured Muribaculaceae bacterium
TATAATTTGTATACGAATTAACAAAATTGGTCATTTTACAAGTAAAATATAACCTGCTATAATGAATCTGAAATGAAGAAATATTCCTTTCTTTATAAAATTTTTGGCTCATAAATGGTCTGTTATGTTGGTTGATTCATTAAATATTTCTTCATTTTAAAAAAATATTTCTTTAAAAATAGTGTGATAGCACTATTTTGTTTTTAATATTTATCTTTACAAATAAAAAGTATTATTATACAATTAATTTGGGAGTTGGTTATATGATGATTATATATTATATAGTATCAATACTATCAATATTCTTGTTTGTAATAAGTGTTCAATTTAAAGAAAAAAAAGACATATTATTAATTCAAACATTTGCATCTATGTGTTATTTTATAGCATATTTGATATTAGGATCATATAGTGGATGTACTATTGAATTAATTGAACAAACAAAAGATATAGTATTTTATGAATTTGAAAAAAAGAAAAAAGATATACCAATGATATTATTAGTAATATTTGTAAGTTCTTTAATTATAGCTTCAATTATTACATATGATGGTTTTTATTCATTAATGCCATTAATAATTAATTTGTTATATTTCATATCTTCATATTTTAAAAATCCAAAATATATGAGAATAACAATGTTATTATGTGGTTTCCTATGGGTATATTTTAATTTTAAAGTTGGTGCATATATTATAATAATTGGTAATGTATTAGAAATTATATCTGCTGTGATATCATTAATTAGATATAAAAAAGGAGAATGAAATGAAAAAAATAATATATATTTTAATAAGTCTTGTCATAATTTTTGGATTGACAGGGTGCAATTACTATGAAACAGAATTAATTAACGAAACAGAAACAATAGAAAATTAAGTATGGAAAATATTGAAAAAATACTAGAAAAAAGTAAATTTAGATCATCATTTCATCTTAATTCTGAAATGAAAAAATATGTGAAAGAAAAAGGAATTACTAAAATAAAATTAGATGCAACAGAAATAATAACAAAACGTTTAGGACCTATAAATCCAGTTAATGATGGAAAACAGACACCTATGAAACAGGTGCATCCTGTTTTTATCGCACAGCATGCTACAGGATGTTGTTGTAGAGGTTGTTTAGAAAAAATTCATCATATAAAAAAAGGTCATAAACTTTCAAATGAAGAAATTGATTATATTGTAAATGTAATAATGAAATGGATTCAAAAAGAATATTAAGGTCAGAATTAATTCTGATTTTTAATATTGTTAAAAAAAAATAGATGTGTTATACTAAATGCAATTAAATTGCATTTAGAAAGGAAGTAAAAATGAAAGAAATTATAATAGATACATTAATTGATAGTTTAAAATTAATACCATTTTTGTTAATAACATTTATATTAATAGAATTAATTGAACATAAAATAAATAATAAAAAAATAATAACATCATCTGGTAAATTAGGTCCTCTTTGGGGTAGTTTATTAGGAATATTTCCACAGTGTGGTTTTGGTGTCGCAATTACAAACCTTTACGTTACTAGAATAGTAACATTAGGAACATTAATATCCGTATATTTATCAACAAGTGATGAAATGCTTCCAATAATGTTAAGTAATAAAGTAGAAATAAGTATAATTATAAAAATATTACTAATAAAAATATTTATAGGAATGTTTAGTGGATTTATAATTGATTTATTGCTTAGAAAAAAAGAAAAAATTGAAATAAAAAAATTATGTGAACATGAACATTGTCATTGTGAACGTAGTATATTTCTATCATCATTAAAACATACATTAAATATTACAATATTTATAATAATAATATCATTTTTATTAAATTTAGGATTTGCTTATTTAGGAAAAGAAACAATTGAAAAATTATTTTTAAAGAATAACATATTTAGTCCTTTTATTTCAGGTTTAATTGGACTTATACCTAATTGTGGAGCAAGTATTGCTATAACTGAATTATATTTGAATAATACAATTTCATTTGGATCGACTATAACAGGATTATTAACTGGAAGTGGAGTAGCAATATTGATTTTATTCAAAACAAATAAAAATATTAAAGAAAACTTTAAAATATTATTTACAATATATGGAATAGGTGTATTGAGTGGAATTATAATAAATTTAATAGGAATAATATAATGGAAGAATTATTAAAAAAAAACAACTTAAAGGTAACAAAACAAAGGTTAGAAATTTTGAATTTGATTAATGAATTAGATGATAATGCTACAATAAAAAATATTTCAAATAAAATAAAAATAGATAATTCAACAATGTATCGAATAATTAATCTATTATTAGAAAAAAATATAATTGAAAAAAATTTAAATTATAATGATGAAATATATTTAAAAATTAAGGAAAAACATAGTCATTATATTAAATGTATTAAGTGCCATAAAAAAGTAAAAATGGAAATATGTCCGATTGAAGAAATTGAAGAAAAAAACTTTACAATCTTAAATCATAAAATAGAAATTGAGGGTATTTGTAATGATTGCAATAGGAGTTAAAAACTCTTTTTTTTCGCAAAAATCAGTTGATATTAACTTTACACTATGCTATAATTGATATAGTAAAATCATAGGAGGAAAGTATGAATAAAGAAATAATAAAAACTACAGATAAAAATGGTATTGAAAGAGAAGCTGAAATAATATTATGCTTTGAATCTGAAGAAAATGGAAGAAAATATGTGATATATACTTTTAATGAAACTGATGAAACTGGTATGATAGCGCTTTATTCTTCAATAGTTGATGAAGAATCTGAACAACCAACATTAAAAAATATTGAAACTGATGAAGAATGGTCAATGATAAAAAATATAATGAAAAAAATTGTCGTTGATTGGAAGGAGTAATGAATATGAATAATATTAAATTATCATCATTAAAACATAGTTCATATATAGTAGAAGATAGCAAAAAAAGTAAAGGTAAAATCACTTTAATAAATAAAATTAAAACATTCTTCTTATATGTAAAAAATGTTGTTATTTTTAAGTCAAATATGAATCTTGAAAAATTAAATGATAATAGTTTAGAAGATTATATTGAATTTTTAAATAATGAAAATATATCAGTTGATGAAGCAGTTAGAAAAATAAATGAAAATTTTGATAAAAAAGAAGAAACATTATCTTCAGATGAAAGTTTGTCTTTGTTAAAAGATACACAAGCTACTTTAGATGTTTTAAGAGAACAAAAAGAAAAAATTGATTCAAAATTAAATGATGCTATATCTGAACAAAATGCTAGAGAAGATTATAAAGATGAAGAAATAGATAATCAACAAGAAGAACTTGAACCAATTGATTACTCTCAACCAATTGAAGAAAGTAATATTGATTTGCCTATTGAAACTCAAATAGATGAATTAGAAAAGCCAATAGAAGAACCAATTCAAGAAGAAGTTCCATTTGAAAATGTTGATTTATCTGATGATGACGATGATATAGAAATTGATCTTCCAGAAAAACCAATAGTTGATAATTCAGAAGAAAATGAACCTGTAACATTAGGAGAACAACCAAATCCAGAAGAAGAAAAAATGAATTCAATTCAAAATGATTATAAAAATAGTATTGAAAATATACAAAAAGAATTTAATGAAAATTTTGGAAAAGAATTTAATACAATAGTCAGTAGAATAATGAATGAAACAGAAAAATATGCGAACAGACAAGTAGAAGAAATTACTAATGTTTCAAAACAAGCTATTACTAATGCTAATAACAATACTCAAAGAGTATTAGATGAAAAAATAGTTGTTGAAAAAGATAGAGATCAATATAAAGCACATTATGAACAATCTTTGGAAACAATAGAAGAAAAAAATAAAACAATAGATTCTAAAGATGCAGAAATTAAAGCATTAAAAGAAGAAATAGAAAGAAAAAATCAAGAAATATCTGAACGTGATAAAAATATTCAAGAATTAAGTACATCAATAAGTGAAAAAGATACAAGAATAACAAAATATGAATCTGATATAGAAGATTATAAAGTTACGTTAGCTACAATGACAAGAGAACTTGGTATAAATTTCCAAAAAGAAAATCAAATGGAATTAAATGAATTGGAAATGTCTAAAATAAGATAAAAAAAGATGTAAAAATCTTTTTTTCTTTGAAAAAAAATAGTATAATCGTAGTAGGTGATAAATATGTATATATGGATAATAACTATTATTTTATTAATTATAGGGGAATTGATGACAAGTAATATTGCAACAATATGGTATGCAATAAGTGCTTTAGTATCATTAATATTATCAATATTAATTGATAACTATATTATAGAAATGTTAACATTTATTATATTAGGAACATTATTATTAATAATATTTAGACCAGTTTTAAATACGTATTTAAAAGATAAAATAGCAAAGATTAAAAGAAAATAAAAAGTATTTTTATAAAGTACTTTTTTTTTAATTAAAAAAAAGGTATAATATCAATAATAGGGAGTGATATTATGATAGGTAAAATAATAGGGCTAGAAGAAAATATAGTTTATGTTCAAGTAAAAGAAGAAATACTTAAAACAAAAAATATAATTAATTTACATGTTGTGTTAAATGATCCAGATGGTAAAATTATAGGTGAAATTACTGATATAAAAGATGGAGTTGCCTATATAAATTTATTAGGTGAATTAAAGAATGATAAATTTGTATTTGGAGTTATTAGAAGACCCTCATTTGCCTCTAAAGTAACATTAATAGATACATCTGATATTTCAAAAATAATAAGTGTTGAAAACTATGATGAAGCTTCTCATTTATATATTGGTAAAAGTCCTATATATAAAGATGTAGATATAATAGTTGACATTGATTCATTTTTTGATTCTCATTTTGCTATATTTGGGTCTACTGGAAGTGGTAAATCTTGTAGTGTTGCAAGAATATTTCAAAATCTTTTTGCGAAAAGAAATGCAATTCCTTATAAAGCAAGCATATTAATATTTGATGCATATGGTGAATATCATACTGCATTCAGTGATTTGAACAAAATAGTTCCTCAAATCAGTTTTAAAAAATATACTACTCAAACAGGAATAACAGATGGTGAATTACTTAAAATTCCTGTATGGTTACTTGGAGTTGATGATATAGCCTTATTACTTGGGGTAGAGAAACATTCTCAATTGCCTATAATAGAAAAAGCTTTAAAACTAGTAAATATATTTGCTAGAGAAGAAGCTGATGTAATAAAAATTAAAAATGATATTATTGCAAGAGCTATTATAGATATTTTATCAAGTGGTAGACCTTCTTCTCAAATAAGAGATCAAATAATATCCGTATTATCTTCATATAAAACATCTGAACTTAATCTTGAAACAGTAATTTATCAACCTGGATATAGTAGGCCAATTAAACAATGTTTATTAATAGATGCATCTGGAAAAATGCGTGATATGGAATTAGTAATGACATTTATGGAAAAATATTTAGCTGATGGATATGAAATGTCTTTACCTGATGGAAGTTTTAAATTTACTTTAAAAGATTTACAAGATGCTTTTGATTTCGCACTTATTTCAGAAGGATCACTAAAAAGTGAAAAAACATATGATGATACGAATGTTTTAAGAGTTAGACTACATTCTTTAGTTAATAGTGATAATAGTATTTACTTTGATTATCCAGAATATATTGATAGAGATTCATATATAAAACAATTATTAACTGCACCAACTGGTGGTAAAGCACAAATCATAAATTTTAATATCAATTACATAGATGATAGATTAGCTAAAAATATAACAAAAATATATTCAAAATTATTATTTGATTATGCTAAAAATATGAAAAATAGAGCTAGTTTACCATTTCATATAGTATTAGAAGAAGCTCATAGATATGTTCAAAATGATGATGATAAATATTTATTGGGCTATAACATATTTGAACGTATAACAAAAGAAGGAAGAAAATATGGTGTTTTACTTGGTTTAATTTCTCAAAGACCATCTGAGTTATCAGAAACATCATTATCTCAATGTAGCAACTTTTTGATTTTTAAAATGCTTCATCCAACTGATGTTGAATATATTAGACAAATGGTTCCAAATATAACAAATGATGTAGTTAAAAAGTTAAGAATACTACAACCTGGAAATTGTATTGCTTTTGGTACAGCATTTAAAGTACCTGTCCTTGTTAAATTTGATTTACCTAATCCACAACCTTCAAGTGATAGTTGTGATATTAAAAAAACTTGGTTTATTAGAAAAAATTAAAATAACTTTTCAGTTATTTTTTTTAAATCATTATTGGTGAATTTTTATATTCGCTTTCTATTAAAATAATTTTTTCTTTTTCTTCTAATAAACAAGCATAAACACATGTAGTTCTAAATTCTATATCTAACATTTTATTTTTTATACTTGAAAAATTTGTAATAATAGGAACATCAATATTTTTTTTAATATTATTTAAATATAATCTTCCTTTATTACTAAAACCTAGAACTCTTATATATTCAATTTTTTTAAAATGATTTGCTTCTTCTTTAGTAAAATTACATAATATATGAGTAAACATTCTATTTATTTTATTATAAGTATATCTTTTAGTTTTAATTTTTAAAATTAATTCATCTAAACTTTTAGAATTAATGATATATTTTCTTATTCGGTTATCAATTCCTTCATCAACAGTTTGAAACTTATCTAAAGAATCAATATTATTTAAAATATTATATTTTAAAATACCAAAATAATCATCAATAAAATGTAATTTATTTAGGAAAGGTAAAACATATTCAGGAACTTGATTTGATACATCAGAATTATTTCTTAAAGCATATCTAATACTAGTAGCACTACTCATAAAATCTTCTAATTCAGTACAATTATAATTATCATTTCTCTTAATAGTAATAGGCTTAATTTTACTATTTAAATTTAAAATTTCTCTTATATATGTAATACCTAATATGTCGTTTGGTTTAATAATTTTTTTCCCAGTTAAATCATATAATGCTTTTGATAGAGCAGTCGGATAATTAATTCCTTCATTCATATAATCTTTAACTAAGGAATTATAATTTTTATTATTTATTTGAATTTTTGCCATTTCTGTTAATTTATTTATATCATTTGATTCACTTCCAAAAACTAAATAATCAACATTTAAACTATTTAGAATTTGAATACTTCCTTTAGCAAATATATCTGCACTTTGACTTGCAAAAACAAAAGGTAACTCAATAACTAAATCTACACCATAATGTAATGCTATATCAGTTTTATCCCACTT